>OMUK01000033.1 GCA_900314215.1 uncultured Prevotellaceae bacterium | reverse complement strand
GGACAACCGTGCTCTTCGGGCGTGGGACCGCCAATATTTCCTTTGGAATTGCCATAAATGCGTATAGTTATTTAATCGTTATAGACACTATACAAAAGTACAAAATAATTACCTTTTACGCAAGAAATTAGTCGACAAATTTCGATTTTCTTCTCTTTTGATAAAAAAATTGGATGCACTTGTCACGACCACACTGCGAAAGAAGCCTCTATTCCGCCAATATCAGCGGAATAGGGGCTAAATCGTATAGGGTCTCAAATGGAGGTTTCTTTAATACAAGAAATCCCGCGACCCTCATCAGCAAGGAGTCGCGGGATTTTCTATTTGGCAAGCAGTATGGCTATAAGCCGGGTTATGTAGCGGCCTCCCAAAAAGAAGCGGCCACCGTCTGTCATTTATCTGTCCGACATGTTGCCATGCCGATATAGCAGTCTACCCCTCGGCAATGGGCGAGCAACCCTTAAATGCCGATATACTTGACCTTGCAACTCACAGGTGGTACGGCATGCCATGTCGCCATGGCACCCGGTGAGCTCTTGCCTCGCCTTTTCACCCTTACCGCCTGCACAAAGGCGGGCGGCGGTAGTTTTCTGTTACCTTAAACCCTGAGGTCGCCCCCAGCTTCCCGTTAAGAAATGTGATGCTCTGCGTTGCCCGGACTTTCCTCTCGATATTCTTGCGAAACACGAGCGACAGACCGCCATACTGCATTTTATTTCCAATTGCTTATGCGGCTGCAAATTTACAACAAAATCGCTGTAAACCCAAAAAATCATTTCGCGTGATTCTGCGACGCGTCGCCCGGCTGGGGATTCCAGCGCGATTGCTGGCGGGCGTTCATCACATTCTCGGCAGGGTTGTCTTGGGGCACCCACAACTGCGGGTGATGCAGCTGCTCGGGCATGTACTCCTGCTTGACGAAGTGGCCGGGGAAGTCGTGGGCATACTTGTAGTCCTTGCCATAGCCCAGTTGCTCCATGAGCCGGGTGGGGGCGTTGCGCAGGTGCAGGGGCACCGGGGCGTTGCCTGTGGCTTGCACCAGCTGCTGTGCTGCCCCTATGGCGAGGTAGGCGCTGTTGCTCTTGGCCGAGGTGGCCAGGTAGATGGTGCACTCGCTCAAGGGAATGCGCCCCTCGGGCCAGCCTATCTTCTGGATGATGTCGAAGGTGGCATTGGCCAGCAGCAAGGCATTGGGATTGGCCAGGCCTATGTCTTCGGCAGCCGAGATGCACAGGCGCCGGGCGATAAACTTGGGGTCCTCGCCGCCCTCGATGAGGCGGGCCAGCCAGTAGACGGCCGCGTCGGGGTCGCTGCCGCGTATCGACTTGATGAAGGCCGATATGATGTCGTAGTGCATCTCTCCGTCTTTGTCGAAGGCCAGCGGATTCTGCTGCAGGCGGCTCGTCACGATGTCGTCGTTGATCACAAATGGCTCGCCGGCGTTGAGCGACTGGTAGATGAGGTCGAGAATGTTGAGCAGCTTGCGGGCGTCGCCGCCGCTGAATCGCAGCAGGGCGGTGGTTTGCTCCACACGCACCTCGCGGTCCTTAAACATCTTGTCGGTCTTGATGGCGTGGTCGAGCAGTTGCAGCAGGTCGTCCTTGTCGAGCGGGTTGAGCACATACACCTGCGCGCGCGAGAGCAGCGGGCGTATGACTTCAAACGACGGGTTCTCGGTCGTGGCGCCAATCAGGGTGACGGTGCCATTCTCAACGGCGCCCAGCAGGGAGTCTTGCTGCGACTTGTTGAAGCGGTGTATCTCGTCGATAAAGAGGATGGGGCGGCCCTTGGAAAACACGCTCTGGGTGTCTTGCTTGCAGCGCTGCAGGATGTCGCGCACCTCCTTCACGCCGCTGGTCACGGCCGAGAGGGTGTAGAAGGGCACTTGCGTCTGCTCGGCAATGATGCGCGCCAGTGTGGTCTTGCCCACACCGGGAGGGCCCCACAAGATGAATGAGGAGATGTTGCCGCTCTCAATCATGCGGCGTATCACGGCACCTGGCCCCACCAGGTGCTTCTGGCCTATGTAGTCGTCGAGCGTCTTGGGTCTCAATCGCTCGGCAAGGGGTTCGTAATTCATAATGAGCAATTCAATTTTGAAGAACGAAATTACTATTTAATCACAAGAAAAGCAAGAAAAAAGAATAATTTACTGAATATTGGCCAAAGTTGGATGCTCAAAGCTAAAATAGTTTATCATGCCGGAACAAATCAGTAATTTTGCACCAAATTTTAGGGAAAAAGAAGAAGATGGAAGAAGCAAAACATGCCGAAGCGTTGACCGAGGAGATAAGCACGGGCAGGGGACTGCTCGCCTTGTCGCCCATTGCGGTTTTCCTGCTGCTCTATGTGGTGGTGTCGGTCATCATAGGCGATTTCTATAAAATGCCGTTGAGCATTGCGTTTATCATTGCCTCGATGTGGGCGTTGCTGCTGATGCCCAAGATGAAAATCATGGACCGCATCGAGATTTTCTCTAGCGGGCCGGCCAACACCAACATCCTCTACATGATATGGATTTTCATCTTGGCTGGCGCATTCTCGGCCTTGGCCAAGGGGGTGGGGGCCATCGATGCCACCGTCAATCTCACGCTCTCGGCCTTGCCGCCGGCCTATATCATCCCGGGGCTCTTCGTCGTCACTTGCTTCATCTCGATGTCGATAGGCACCTCGGTGGGCACCATCGTGGCGCTCACGCCGTTTGCCGTGCAGCTGGCACAGACCACGGGCGGCAGCGTGCCCTATTTCGCCGCTGTGGTGCTGGGTGGCTCGTTCTTTGGCGACAACCTGTCGTTTATCAGCGACACCACGGTGGCTGCCACGCGCAGCCTCAAGGTGAAGATGAACGACAAGTTCAAGACCAACTTGTGGATAGCCCTGCCTGCTGCCGTGGTTGTGCTGGGGGTGTATGTCGCCCTGGGTGTGGCAGCGCCCGCCCAGCATTTCGCCGTGCACTCGGGCGGCAACTGGTGGCTGGTGATTCCCTATCTCATCGTGATTGTGACTGCCATGTGCGGCATCAATGTGCTCATCGTGCTCACGCTGGGCATCATCTCGTGCATCGTGATTGCCCTGCTCAACGCCAGCCAGGCCGGCCTGATCGACATGTGCACCATGATGGGTGAGGGCATACAGGGCATGAGCGACCTTATCATCGTGACGCTGCTGGCTGCAGGATTGCTCGAGGTGATCAACTACAACGGCGGCATCAAGTACTTGATACAGGTGCTCACGCGGCACATCAGCGGCAGCCGCGGTGCCCAGGCGGTGATTGCCCTGCTGGTGAGCCTCACCAACGTGTGCACGGCCAACAACACCATCGCCATCATCACCGTGGGCAGCATCTCGCGGCACATTGCCACGCGGTTTCATGTCGATCCCCGCAAGGCAGCCAGTCTGCTCGACACCTGCTCTTGCATTGTGCAGTGCATCATCCCCTATGGGGCACAGTCGCTCATGGCAGCCGGTCTGGCCCACGTGAGTCCTGTGGCCTTTTTGCCCTATCTCTATTATAGTTGGGCACTTGCCGCAATGGTGGTGCTCTCGATTGTGTTTAATTTTCCGCAGAAAGTATCAAGTTCACCAGCGTCGTGACGTCGCTCACGTCGACCTGGCCGTCGCCATTGATGTCGACAGTCGACAGGACCAGGCCGTCGTGCCTGCCGAGCACATAGTTGATGACTATGGTCGCGTCGCTCACGTCGATGTTGCCGTTGCCGTCCACGTCGCCCAGTTTGTGCCCGTCGGTGCCCGCGATGGTGACCTCGCGCACGGCGCCAGCGTTGTTGGCGTCGGCATCATAGGCAGCCAGCCGCACCGCTACGCTCCGCATCCCGCTTGGCAATTGCAGGGTGGCCGAGAGGGTGTGGGTGATGAGCGAGTCGGCAATGGTGCATTTTTGCTTGGCGAGCACGTCGCCTGCCGAGTCGAGCAGTTCCACATAGGGCGACATCTTGTGCATGCTGTAGTTGCTGAAGTCGCCCCCTATGATGGCACGCGAAATATAGGTGAAATCTACCTTCACGGCCGCATGGCCGCTGGCGTCAATCATGGGTGAGGTCAAGGTGTAGTCGGTCCCTTTCGAGGTTTTAAACAGGGTCACTTTGTTGGCGCTGATATAGGCAGTGGTCAGGTTCCACACGCTGCCGCGCCAATAGGTCCACCCGTCGTAGTTGTTTTGGTTGAATTGCGCCAAGTCGGCACCTTGCACCGTTGCTGCCACGGCGAGTAGCAGGCATGCGAGAGTATATTTCATGCGGTGGGTCATCTCTTCTGTTTTTAGGGGTTTATATTTCACTACAAATGTATATAAAATTCAGATAACCACCGCCTAATCTTGGCAAAAAAGTGTTTTCCAGCCTTGTGCGGGCGCGCTTTCAATACGCGATGCCCAGTCGCAGGTCGAGCACAAGCGCGTCGGCAGCATGTGGGGTGGCGCCGGGATTGATGATGTATTGGGCGTCGGGCGACAGGTATATCGACTTGTACACTGGCAGCCGGTAGTTCAGCTCCAGCGCGGTTTCCCAGCCTTGGCGAGCCACTTGCACTGTGCTCACCGCCAGGCCCAGCACATCGCCGCTTGTCGCCAGGCCGGTCCCGTTGATGCCTGCCATGAGGTTGGTCACCACGCGGTAGTCTTTTTTGGGACTGTAGGCCGCAATGGCAAAGGCGTCGATGCCGCCGCGCCCCACCTGGCACAGCCGCTGTTGCCCCATGGCCCACAGGCCAAAGTCTTCCTCGCCCGTGTGGTACCAGGTGCCTATCTTGGCCGTGCGGCTCTCGTCGCTATAGGTGCCCTCGGTCAGGAGCAGATAGCCCTTGCGCTTGTTGAGCTTGTGCTTGAGGTTGAATCGGTTGTGGTCAAAACTCAAAGTAGCGCCGTTGTAAATTCCTGATTCCCAAGTGAAATTATCGCTGATGTTCCAGCCCAGGTTTAAGCCAATCGAGAGCTGTGGAAATATAGAAGGGTGGTCGTTGAGGGCAATCACCGAGTTGATGCCGAAGGAGCTGTTCAGGTAGTTTCCCGCCGCGTCGAGGGCCATGAAGTCCTCGTTCACGTCTTGCAGGCCGGCCGAGAACCAGGCGCGGCCCAATTGCTGGCGGTACCACAGTTGGTAGAGGTATGTGTGATTTCAGGCTTCGATGTTGTTCCACCCTTGCATATCGCCCGTGAATTTGGCGCTGGGCTCGCCCCCGTGGGTGTTGGCCCCTGCCAGGTATAGCGAGCCGCCCTTGAGCAAGCCCAGCTTGCCCAGGTCAAGTTTCACACCAGCGTGCAGAAATCCCAAATAGGTCACACCTTGCTTGTTGCCTCCAGCCACTGTGGCAGCCACATCGCCTGTGTAGCTGGCATCGACGGTTACAGCACGGGTCTCGCAGCTGTCGGCCTCGGCTATGTCTTGCGCCATGATGGGCAGGGTGAAAGTTGTGCTCAGCATGAGCACAACGACTGTCATTTTCTTCATATATTATTATAAGCACCACAAAGTTACTCATAATTTGTGGTATGGCCAAAAGCTTTGTTGGGGGCGTGCGGTCGTCTTTCGGCCCGATTACTCACGGCTCAATCGAGCTCGTCGTCGAGCAGGGGCGAGGTGATGTCGAGCACGTGCTGCATGGGTATCACGAGGTTGCGGCCCAGGGTGAGGGAGTGGGCGTAGTCGTCGATTTTCTTCAGCTGGCCGGTCACCGAGCGGTATTGGCCTCCAGCCTTTTTGTCGTCGGGGGAGAAATAGGTGATGGTCACTTGCGGGCGGCGGGCGATGTGCTCGCGCAAGATAGCGAGCTTGCGGTCGAGCAGCTCGCTGGCGTCGACGTCGAGGCTCAGTTGCGAGAAGGTGAGCCGCGCTGCCTCTTGAATGGCGGCGTCGTAGCCCGTGAGGGCGGCAAAGGGGGCAAACTGTGCCGCACGCTCCTCCTGCGGCATGGGCTTGTGCCACCGCGACACGTGGTGCGGCAGGTTGATGATGTCGTCGTAGTTGTCGTTCATGCTTTGTGTCCTCCTATCTGGGTGTTGCGCTCGCGCATGGTGGCGCCGTCCTTGAAGTTCAGTCCGCGCAAGATGGCGTTTTTGCCATATTTTTGCTTGATGTCGAGCATGGCCTCTTGCATTTTCTTTTCCCGGGCAAGTTCTCGATTCTCGGCCTTCTCGTGACGCTCGATGGCCGCGTAGTCGGTGAAGAGGTCGAGCTGGGCATGGCCGGTCTTGGGGCTCTCGGCCAGCGACTCGTCGACCACGTTGCCGGCCACGATATAGATGCGGCGCACCATGAATTTCGGGTTCACGATGCGGCGATACAGGCTCGACGCGGCCTCTCTGATCATGCGCGACGACGAGGTGAGCCGTCTCAGCCTCACGGTGCCGTGGGCATGCTTGGGCACGGGGCGGCCATAGTAGTCGAGGGTGATGTCGACGGGGCCGTTGCCATCCTGGCATATCGCGGGGTTCTCGAGGCTCTCGCCGTCGTAGCCTATGGTGAGCACCAGGTGATTGGTCACCAGGTGCTTGGCTACCAGGTCGAGGGCCAGCGCGTCGGCCATCTCGCACACCACCACGTGGGCCTTGTTGTAGTCGTAGGCGCTGCTCAGCACCTGCCCGTTGCTCAGCGAACTCACCGTGGGCTTGTAGGCCTTGATGGCGGCGATGGTGGTGGGCTCCCAGCCCCAGGCGTGGTCGATGAGCAACTCGGCGTTCACGCCGAAGAGCTTGTAGAGCAGGTCCTCGTTGTCGATCGAGCAGCGGGCCAGCTTGCCCATGGTGTCGATGCCATAGGCCGCAAGCCGCCGGGCGATGCCGCCGCCCACGCGCCAAAAACTGGTGAGGGGCTTGAAGTCCCACAGCTTGCGGCGGTAGCTCATCTCGTCGAGTTCCGAGATGCGCACGCCGTGCTCGTCGGCCGGGATGTGCTTGGCCACGATGTCCATGGCCACCTTGCACAAGTAGAGGTTGGTGCCTATGCCGGCGGTGGCGGTGATGCCGGTCTGGCGCAGCACGTCGTGTATCATGGTCTGTGCCAGCTCGTGGGCGGTCATCTTATAGGTGCGCAGGTAGTGGGTGGCGTCGATAAACACCTCGTCGATCGAGTACACGTGTATGTCCTCGGGGGCGATATACTTGAGATAGATTTGATAAATCTTGCTGCTGGTGGCGATGTAGTGGGCCATGCGCGGCGTGGCCACGATGTAGTCGAGCGCCCAGTCGGGGTGCGCGCTCAGGTCGGGGTCGTGGGTCGACTTGCCGGTGAAGTGGCAGTCGGGGGCCTGCGACTGGCGCTGCAGGTTGATCTCCCTCACGCGCTGCACCACCTCGAAGAGGCGCGCCCGGCCGGCGATGCCGTAGGCCTTGAGCGAGGGCGACACGGCCAGGCATATCGTCTTCTCGGTGCGGCTGGCATCGGCCACAACCAGATTGGTGGTGAGCGGGTCGAGCCCACGCGCCACACACTCCACACTGGCATAAAACGATTTCAGGTCGATGGCTATATATGCATGCTTCTCATTGGTCATGGTGCAAAAATAAGCAAAAATATTTTTACGGCAAAAACTATGGCCTCTTTTGCTGAAAATGCCGTAACTTTGTGATAAATCTATATAAAAGTACGATGATAAGCAAATTGAAAATCAAGCGAGTGTATCTCCCCGCCGAAGAAACCGACGGCTATCGCATCTTGATCGACCGCCTGTGGCCCCGCGGCATCAAGAAGGAGGACGCCTGCCTCGACGAGTGGAACAAGGCGGTGACTCCCAGCACGGCGCTGCGCAAGTGGTTTGGGCACAAGGAGGAAAACCTTGAGCAGTTTTCTGCCCTGTATCGAGCCGAGCTCGACGGCAACCCCGATGCCACGGCCTTTGCCCAGCATGTGAAGGACTTGCTGGCCACTGGCAACGTGACCCTGCTCTATGGCGCCAAAAGCCCCACCTGCAACCATGCCGTGACGCTGCGCGACTGGATTCAGGCGAAATGGTAACCGTGCCGAGTTGCTGCTAGAAATATTTTTTTTACACCAAGAGGGGCGGTCAGAACTTGTAGGCCAGGCCCAGCGTCACCATGTTCTCGTTTCGCTTCTTGGGCAAGTCGAGCCGTTTGCCGTAGATGGCCACGTTGCGGGCTCCGCCATAGATGTCGAGGTTGGAGTACATGTAGCCCGCCACGATCTCAAGGCGGTCGATGGTGAGCACCGCTTGTGCCTTGAGGTGGAAATACCAGGAGTCGCCGCCGTGGTTCTTGAAGTCCTGCCGGTCGTGGTCGTCGTAGATGCCCGGGCTGTTGGGCATGAAAGTGGCGTGCACCGTGTTGTTGGCCGGCACGGCAAGCGTCACGCCGGGCGAGAGGCGCAGCGCGATGTTGCAACCCTCCTGATGCGGAATCTTGATGCCGGGCGTGGTAAATTGCAGCTCGCCCCGCAGGGCAATGCCGCGGGTGATGTTGTCGGCCGAGTATTGCGCCACGCCATCGCTGGTTGTGGCCATCACCTCGTCGTCGCCGTCGAGCACACCCATCACGGCGAGTCCCATGCCCACGCCCACATAGGGCACCGGCCTGTAGCTGGCCGCCATCTCCACGTCCCAGTTGTTGCCCAAGCCGCCGGTGATGCCTGCGGCCCAGTGGCGGGCGGGCTCTTTCTCCTGAGCCCACAGGTTGATGCTCATGGCCAGCATCACGATGGCTAGAAATAGTGATTTATTCATAGTGATTTTCTGCTATTTTTTGTGTGATTTTATTCTTCCGAAAATGACGACCTCGCCCCACCAGCCTCAGCGCAACTTGGCTGCGTCGACTATCGTGATGCGCTTGCCGTCGATGGCAATGGCGCCCTCGTCGCGCATGGCTGTGAGGCAGCGTATGAGCGACACCTTCTGCGTGCCAAACGAGTCGGCCAGCTCCTGCCTCGACTTGTCGAGCACGACCTCGCGGCTCCCGCTGCGCTTGGCCTCGCGCAGCAGCATGGTGGCGATGCGCTCCCTCACGGTGAGGAGCGACAGGAAGCGCACCTTGTCGGTCAGGAAGTGGTTGATGTTGGAGAGCAACCCTATGAAGTTCCACCTGATGGCCGCGTTGCGGTCGACCAGGCTCTTGAACTCGTCGGGAATCATGCGCAGCACCTCAACGGGGGTGGCGGCATCCACATTCACCGGGAAGCGCGGGGCCTCGGCGTAGATAAATGCCGGAGCCACGACATTGCCCGGCCGCAGCCGTGTGACGTCGACATACTTGCCCGACTGGCCCGTCATGCGCGTCGACAACTCGCCGCTCACCACGATGTCGACGTTGCGGCAGGGATCGTCCTCGAGGGCGTAGACGTCGCCCTTGTCGTAGTGCACCATGCGGTAGTTCACCTGACTCATCACCTGCCCAATGCTGGCCTTGTCGATGCCTCTGAAGAGCGGGCACCGTGCCAGTGCTTCTATAATTGTTGCGTCGGTCATAACACAACAAAGGTAATAAATTTTATTCATTCCAGCACCAAGACAAAAAAATGCGCCTCGAGTAACAATTGTTACCATCTGGGCAATTTAGGCGATATACCTTTGCATCACACAACAAGAGAAACATGTACAACATTTTAAAACAACAGCACTATGATGGAACAGAAAATTGAAAAAGCAACCGTGATGAGAGCAAATGAGTTGATCGACTACGCCCAGGGCGGCATCGTGAGCAAGGAGTTTATCCACAGCCAGGCAGGCAGCGTCACGCTCTTCGCCTTCGACGCGGGCCAGAAGCTGAGCGAGCACACAGCCCCCTACGACGCTCTGCTGCAAGTGCTCGACGGCGAGGCCGAGATCATGATCGAGGGCGAGCTCTTCCACGTCAAGGCGGGCGAGATGCTCATCATCCCACGCGGCGCCCTGCACGCCGTGAATGCCGCCCAGCGCTTCAAGATGATGCTCACCATGATACGCGGCTAGTAGGCGGCCAGGAGGCCTGCGGCATCCCCCACAATGATGATGCGCGAGCCGAAAAAACACAAGATATGGGGATTGACGCAGTGCGCCTATCGAGATAATTTTGCATGATTAAAACAACAACGAAAATATATTAAAACAAGATGAAAAAGACAATAATCGTATTTGGTTCTACAACAGGTAATTGCGAAGACTTCGCCAACCGCATCGCCCGCCAGCTGGGCGTGACCGACGTCAAGAACATCGCCGACATGGCCGTGGCCGACTTTGAGGGCTACGACAACTTGATACTGGGCACATCGACCTGGGGCGCCGGCGACATGCAAGACGACTGGTACAGCGGCCTTGAGATGCTCAAGAAGCTCGACCTCACCGGCAAGACGGTGGCCCTCTTTGGCTGCGGCGAGTCGGGCAATTTCCCCGACACCTTCTGCGGCGGCATGAGCGAGATCTACAATGCCGTGGCCGGCAAGGGCGCCCGGCTGATAGGGCAGGTCGATGCCAGCAGCTACAACTACAGCGACTCGGCCAGCGTGGTCGACGGCAAGTTTGTGGGCCTGGCCATCGACGTCGACGAGGGCGACGACACCACCAGCGGCCGCATAGCCGATTGGACCGCCGCCATCGCTCCCCAGCTGTAAAGCCGGCGCGCGCCCGATTGGAACGAAATTTGCATTATCATTTTACGGTAAAAAACATAACTGTGCAGGCTGCCCATCGCGTGCCGCCTGCCGCAAAATAAAGATTCACAACAATGAAAATTTCAAAAATTCATGCAAGAGAAATCCTCGATTCACGAGGCAACCCAACTGTAGAAGTAGAAGTTACAACCGATGAGGGCGTGATGGGACGCGCCTCGGTGCCTTCGGGCGCTTCCACCGGCGAGAACGAGGCCCTCGAGCTGCGCGACGGCGACAAGAACCGTTTTGGCGGCAAGGGCGTGCTCAAGGCAGTGGCCAATGTGAATGACAAAATTGCACCTGCACTGACAGGTATGTCAGTTCTCGAGCAGCGCGCTATCGATGAGAAGATGCTTGCCCTCGACGGCACAGCCACCAAGTCTAACCTGGGCGCCAACGCCATACTGGGCGTCTCGCTGGCAGTGGCCCACACCGCAGCCAAGTCGCTCGGTCTGCCTCTCTACCGCTATATAGGCGGCACCAACACCTATGTGCTGCCAGTGCCCATGATGAATATCATCAACGGCGGCGCTCACAGCGACGCTCCCATCGCCTTCCAGGAGTTCATGATACGCCCCGTGGGCGCCAAGAGCGAGAAGGAAGCCATACGCATGGGTGCCGAGGTGTTCCACGCCTTGCAGAAGCTGCTCAAGAAGCGCGGCCTGAGCACCGCAGTGGGCGACGAGGGCGGTTTCGCTCCCGCACTCAATGGCATCGAAGACGCCCTGCAGAGCATCGTCGACGCCGTGAAGAATGCCGGCTATGAGCCCGGCCGCGACGTCACCATCGCCATGGACTGCGCCGCCAGCGAGTTCAGCGAGGTCGACAACGGCAAGTACTACTACAACTACAAGCAGCTCTCCAACGGCATGCCTAAGGATCCCAACGGCAAGCGCCTGAGCGACGAGGAGCAAATCAAGTACCTCGAGGAGCTCTGCAGCAAGTATCCTATCGACTCGATCGAGGACGGCCTCGACGAGAACGACTGGGACGGCTGGGTGAAACTCACCAAGGCCCTGGGCGACAAGGTGCAACTCGTGGGCGACGACCTCTTCGTCACCAACACCAAGTTCCTCGAGAAAGGCATCAAGATGGGCGCTGCCAACGCCATCCTCATCAAGGTGAACCAGATAGGCTCGCTCACCGAGACTCTCGACGCCATTGAGATGGCCCACCGCGCTGGCTACAACACCGTCACCAGCCACCGCAGCGGCGAGACCGAGGACACCACCATTGCCGACATCGCAGTGGCCACCAACTCGGGCCAAATCAAGACCGGCAGCATGAGCCGCACCGACCGCATGGCCAAGTACAACCAGCTCATCCGCATCGAGGAGCAGCTGGGCGACCAAGCCCAATACGGCTTCCGCAAAATCGTGAAAGCGTAATAAAATCCCGCACGCGCTTGGCCCCGCCAAGCCAGTGCCATAACAACAGGTATCAAAAAGCCTGGAGCTACCACAGCCCCAGGCTTTTTTTTGTTTGACTAGCATGTATATCAGCTAACGGGTGCAAGTCCCTAACAGACCCTAGTA
>OMUK01000031.1 GCA_900314215.1 uncultured Prevotellaceae bacterium | reverse complement strand
GGAAGGCCCAGGAGGTCAATTTGGATTCATAGTACAAATAATATCAAAACTCAGATTTTAGGGGGGTGGGGTGCTGCTACAGGCGGCGGACGGCGTCGAAGAGCAGCTTGCCGTTTTGCTCGACGAGTTTGACCTTGTTGGCGCCGCGGATGCCCATGTCGTAGTAGTCGTAGCGGTACCAGAAGTCGCCTAGCGGCGTGACCTTGATTATCCTGGTCACTTCGCTCGGGCCGTCTTGTGCATCGGAGCGGAAATCCCAGCCGGCGTAGCCTCCACCATCATAGTCGTAGTCGGCACTGAGCTTCTTCAAAAGCTTAGGCGTGCAGTTGGCCTCCAGGTATCCATAATCGTTATACCTGTGGCCATTAAACATGGTTGTGATCTTCTCGATGGCTTGCTGGTCTTTGGCTTCTTGGGCGGCCTTGGCAGCCTCTATGCTGTCGGCCTTGGCCTTGGCTGCGGCGATTGAGTCGTTTCTCTTGACCTGGGCAATCGAGTCGGCACGTGCCCGCGCTATCGAGTCGTTGTACTCCTGCAGCTGGCGCGCTTTCTCTTCCTTGCTCGGGCCGCACGAATAGATTGTCGTGATCCCCAGCAATGCTAATGCTACAATCAGAATTTTTCTCATAATAAACTATTTAATTCACACTTAAGTAATTACTCATTGCGTAGCAGATGTGCTCCACTCCCCTGCAGCGAGCGCCCTGCCCTGCCTCAACGGCCGCGGGCCTTGCGGCGCTCCTCGGCAGCCTTCTTGCGGGCCTCGGCAGCCTCTTTCTTTTTCTTCTGGTAGGCTTTGCGCTCGGCCTCGCGCTGCTTCTGGCGCTCCTTGCGCTCCTTGGCCTTCTGCTTTTGAGCTTCCTTCTTGGCCTTCTCGCGGGCCTTCTGGGCGTCCTTCTCGGCCTTCTCGCGGGCCTTCTGGGCATCTTTTACAGCCTTTTCGCGGGCTTTCTGCTCACGCTCGGCCTGCTTTTGGCGCTCTTTCTCGGCCTTCTCGGCAGCCTTGCGCTCGCGTTCCTGCTGCTTCACCTCGTCGCTCTTTTGCTTCAGGAGCGGGCGTGTGGCCTCTTTATCGGCCTTCTCAGCAGGTTTCTGCCCGCTGGCGGGCTGAGCCTCGTGGCGGGTCGTTTCGGGCTGTGCAGCGGGCTGCACGGCAGGTTCAACGGCAGGTTGAGCCGCGGGCTGCGGCTCTGCAACCACGGCCGTGTCGACCGGCTGGGTGGCCGGTTGCGGCGTCTCTTCCTCGCGCTGTGACTTGTGATATTGCTGCTCGAGCACCGAGTCGGGCACAGTGCCGTCGTCGATCACCAGGTCGGGATTGTCGGGAATCACGGTGGGCAGTTTCGACTTGGCAATCGAGTCCTCACGGTGCTTCTGCTCCAGGCGCTCACGCTCGATGCGGGCCTTCTCCTCGGCCTGCTGGCGGGCCTTCTCCTCCTTGGCGCGCTTGGCGGCCTCTTTCTTCGAGAGCTTCTTGGTCTTGGCTTCGGCAACCTTGCCTTGGGCTTGCTGGTCGCCAGGCTGTGCGGCCTTGCCGGGACGCACGCTCTTGGCGGGCTTAGCGGGCTCGAGTGCCGGCGTGGCGCCTTGGGAGGGTGCCGCGATCGTTTCGTCGTCGACAGCGGTGGCCGGTATGCGGTCGGCCTGCTTCTTGTCGTTCTGCTCCTCAAGATACTGGAAGTACTCGGCAAATGAGCGGCCCTCGTTGACGAGCATATTGAAGTTTTCCTCGCTGATGAGGATTTGATGCACCTCGCGGGGCAGTTTCAGGGCAGTGTCGGTCTCGAGCACGGTGCGGTATTGCACGAGCTCTTGATAGTTGGCAAAGCCCTTCACCACGAGCAGCCCCATGCTGCTGAAGGTCATCTGCTCCAGGTCGTAGTCGCGTATCTTGTAGGTCTTGAAGTTGTGGCGTGCGATCTCATAGAGCAGCTGGTTGCTGCTCACCGAGTCGTTGTTGAAGGCAAACACATAGAGCTGCGGCTTGCCCTTGGTTTCCTCCACGGGCTTGAAGTGGGCTGCCTCGCCGCTCTTGCTGGTGCTGTCGTTGCCCAGCTTGAAGAGCGACCAGTCCATGCCGCGCATGTTGCCGCCACCGCCGCCTGCGAGCTTGCGGCCGGCGTTCACGTCCTTGAGCATCGTCGATGCCGTGGGGGTGATGTCGGTCTCGGGATAGCGCTCGAGCATCTCCTTGAGGGTCGACTTGAACTTCTCGGTATTGCGCTGGGTCACATAGGCCAGGGCGTCGATAAACATGAATTTGGGCATCAACTTCGACAACGGATACTTGCGCATCATCTCGGCATAGGCGGCATGCACTGCCTCGTTGTTGTTGTTTAGGTAAGCCTGGTAGGCGTCGGCGTACATTTGCTCCTGCACCTTGCCCATGTTCTTCAGGTTGTCGAGATAGTTGGGGTCCTCGAGGGCCATGCCATACTTCGAGTCCTTGAAGTCGCTCAAGATAAGTTGCCGGTAGGTCTCGGCCTGGGCGGTATTGCCCTGCCGCATATAGAGCAGATACAAGTTGTAGTACACGTCGAGCCTATAGGTGTTGTCGGGGTAGCGGTCGAGCAGCTGCTTAAACTGGTAGGCCGAGGCGTCGTAGTCCTCAAGTTTGTCCTTGAGGATGAGGCCCATGTTGTAGAGGCCTTCCTGAATCACGTCGTTGGCAGTCTGCACCTGCTCGGGCGTGCTGGGTATCTGCTTGAGGTAGTACTCCTCGTAGTGGGGGTCTTCCTCGCGCTTGAGTTTCTCCTTGTCGACCTTGGTGGTATCGCCCGCGGCAGCAGTCTGCGAGGTGTCGGTCGGGGCAGTCTCCTCCTCATTATTCTCGTCGAGCGAGAAGGAGTTCTTGTTGCGGCGTCGCCAGTTGTCCTCGAGCTTGCGGTTACCCCACTGCTGCTGGAAGGTGGTCTTGCCCTGATTCTTGGTGGCGGTGTTGTAGAAGTACCACGACTTGTCGGTGTTGAGGTTGAACTGCTGCGGGGCTTGCGAGGCGCCCTTGTTGTTGCTGACGCTTCCCTTGGCGTTTTGTTCGGCCAGATAGGCCTCGCGCTTAGCGTTGTCGGCCTCTTCTTTCTCTTTCTTCTTGAGGTCGTCGATGATTTTCTTGATCACTTTTTTCTGCTCGGCCAGGGGCAGCTTCGACAGGCGCAGCAGGGAGTCTTGCAGGGTGACGTTGCCCGAGTACACCGAGAGCTCGTCGAGCACGTCGCTGCGCTTCTTGATCTCCTTGTAGTTGGGATACTCCTCGCTGATTTGCGACACGGCCTCGCTGTAGCAGGGCTGAGCCAGGTCATACTTGTGCTGGTCGAAGTAGATGCCGCCCAGCTTGAGCTGGCTTATGGCCTTGTCGATGCCGTTGCGGGTGCTCTTCTTGGCGGCTGTCACATAGTTCTCTACGGCCTGCGCGGTGTCGCCGCGCGAGAGATACAGGTTGCCTATGGCATAATATATCTGGTCGAGATACTCCTTGTTGCGGTCGTAGCGGGTCATGGCCCGCAGCGAGCGCACCTCGCCCTTGATGTCGTTGCCGTGGAACACGGCACTCTGCTTGATGCGGGCGTTAAACTTGGTGCGATAGGTCGAACCCATGCCACTGCCGGCGCGCTTATAGGCCTGGTAGGCGAGATCGTTCTGGCCCGTTTCCTCATAGAGCTGGCCCAGCAGGAAGTTGAGGCGCACCTTCTGGCCGCCATGCGTGCCTCCCACCGCCGCGCTCAGGTAGGGAATGGCCTGGGGATATTTCTTGTCTTGAATGTAGTAGTCGGCAAAGGCCAGATTGGCCAGCGACAGCAGGCGCTTGTTCCCGATTTTGTCGAGGTGCACGTGGGCGAGCACGTTGTCGGCCTCGGTGGTCCATCCCATGGCGCAGTAGCTCAAGGCCTCCCACAGGTTGCTCTCGAGCACCAGGTCGGGCTTCCAGGTGAAGTGGCGGGCGATGTAGTGGAAGGTGGCGCTGCTGCTCAGGAAGTCGCCTTTCATATACTCGGCCTTGGCAAGCATATACCAAGCGTTGTGCAGAAATGGGTTGTACTCGTCGCGCTTCATCCATTCCTTGTATTTGGGGTCGTTTTGCTTGCCGGCTTTCTTCTTGGGCTTCTTCTTGATAGAGTGCAGCGAGATGGCCTTCTCCATCTTCTCTATCGTGCGGTCGAATGAGCCGCCTGGCTGTGGAGCCTTGGGGTGCTCACGGGCCTCGGCCGGGTGGATGAAGAGCCGCTGCGAGTAGTCGTCTTGGTAGTCGTTTTCAAGTATTTTGATTTGCTCGTTGTAATTGGTCATACCGTTGTAGTACACGTTGTAGCGCGTGTTGAAGGCTTGCCAAAAGCGCGAACCCGCCGTGTTCTTCTTGGCGCTGCAGGCGCCCAGGAGCACAGCCAGGACCACAAGGGCCAGCGGCAGTATGTACCAATTTAATTTCTTCATGAAGATTTCAATATATTAACGTCGCTCACCGCTTTTTATTGCCTGCCCACTTCACAGCCCTTGCGAGTGCATAGATGGCGATGAGCACAATCACGATTGTGGCCGACACCGGCACGCCTGCCCAGCAGCTGGCTGCCAGGCCGAGCACCGACCCTGCCACGCTCACCACCACAGCCCATGCCATCATGGGCAGCAGGCGGCGGGCACGCAGCTCGGCAGTCATGGGCGGCAAGGTGAAGAGCGACATGAGCAGCATGATGCCTATGAGCCTGATGGTGAGCACCACGCACACGCTCACCAGCACGGTCATCAGCAGGTTGATGGCGGCCACGGGCAGCCCCTGGGTGCGGGCGAAGTCGCTGTCGAAGGCGCACGCCACGATGTGCCGGTAGAAGAGCGCCATGCACGCCACCAGCACGGCGAGATACACTGCCATGGCGGTGAGGTCGCCGCCGTCGATGGTGAGCACGTTGCCAAAGAGGAAGGATGTGAGCTCGGGCACATAGCCTGGCGTGAGGAAGATGAAGAGAGTGCCCAGGGCCATGCCCAAGGCCCACACCACGCCTATGGCCGTGTCTTCGCGCACGCGTTGCCGCCCCGTGAGCCACTCCACGCCCAGTGCGGCACCCACGGCAAAGGCGCCCGCAGTAGCCACCGGACTCAAGCCGGCATAGAAGCCCAGCCCGAGGCCGCCAAAGCTGGCATGGGTGATGCCACCGGTGATAAACACCATGCGGCGGCTCACCACATAGGTGCCTATGATGGCCGATGCCACGCTCACCAGCAGCAGGCCTGCCAGCGCGTTTTGGAAAAATGTGTAGGTGAGTATGTCCATTATCTCAGTTTTTTGCTTTTGCCTCGTTGTAGAGGGCGATAAACTCGTCGCGTATGGGCGCCGGCAACACAACGCCGCGCTTTTTCATGCTTTGCTCCCAGCCTATCAGGTCGGTGGGCTTGAGGGTGTAGAGCACGTCGCGAAACTGCTCAATCTCGCTCTCGCTGTAGTCGCTGGCCCCGCGGCCCTTGTAGGCGTCGAGTTCCTCGTCGTCGTAGTACACAATCTCATTGCTTGTGGCGCATTGCAATATGGCCTCGCTGGGGCACATGTCGTGCAGGGCGCAGCTGGCGTCGGCACAGCTTGGCGCCTGCTCGGCCGCTGCCTGGGCGGCATCTTGGGCGGCCGCCTGCTCGGGGTGGCGCTTGCGGTTGCGCAAGTCGAGCAGGTAGAGCACCACGCCCACCACCACCATCAAGCAAAATATGTAGAATGCTGGAATCATATCGTCGTTTTTTACACTTCCTCAATTTCAAAGCCTGCCTGGCGCAGGTGCTGCCAATACTCGGGATACGACTTGCTCACCACCTGGGCATCGTCGATGACAATGCCGGGAAATTTCACCGCCGCCAGTGCCATGGCCATGGCCATGCGGTGGTCATTGTAGGTAGCGATGTGGGGCGTGGTCGTCGCCGGGGCCTGCTTCTCGCCGCCCCAACTCAATGCCTCGTCGCCCTCGATGGCCACCACGTAGCCTAACTTGCGCAGCTCGGTTTGCAAGGCCGCGAGCCGGTCGGTTTCCTTGATGCGCAAGGTCTTGAGTCCCGTGAGGCGATAGGGGCGTTCAAGCAGGCACAGTGCCACGGCCAGGGTCTGCGCCAGGTCGGGCGTGCTGCCTAAGTCGGCGAGAAAAATGTCGGCGTGCACGCCATAGCCGGTGCTCAGGTCGAGATAACGCCCGCACCAGTTGCCCCTCACGCCCAGCCTGCTCATGAACTCGGCCACACGGCTATCGCCCTGCAGGCTGGCAACATCCAGCCCCTTGAGGGTGATGCGCGACTGTGGCAGCAAGGCTTGCAGGGCCCACCAGTAGCTGGCGGCGCTCCAGTCGGCCTCGATGGTGTAGTCGCGGCCCAGGTATTCACCAGCGGGCACCGTGATCACTTGGCCGGCCACCTGCGCCTCGATGCCGAATTGCTTCATCAGGCCCAGCGTCATGTCGATATAGGGCCGCGATGTGATGTCGCCCTCAATCGTGAGCTCCACGCCGCCTATCACCGGGGAGGCAAGCAGCAGGGCGCTGATGTATTGCGAACTCACGTTGCCCTTGATGCGCAACTTGCCGCCATGCATGGTGCCTCGCTCGATGCGCAGTGGAGGGTAACCCTCGCTGCCAGCATAGTCAATGCGGGCTCCCAGTTCGCGCAAGGCGTCGACCAGGATGCCTATGGGCCGCTGGCGCATGCGCTCGCTGCCGTCGAGTGTCACCGCATGGGTGCCACGAGCGGCGTAGTAGGCCGTGAGAAACCGCATGGCAGTGCCCGCCGCGCCCACGTTCACCACACGGGCATCGGGGCTGTCCAGGGCGCGCTGCACGGCCTCGGTGTCGTCGCACCGGGCCACATTGCCAATGCTGCCCGGCTGGCGGCACAGCGCGTCGATGATGAGCACGCGGTTGCTCAGGCTCTTGGAAGCCGGCAATGCGATCTCGCTCACAATCCTGCTGGGTGCTGTCAATCTCAAATTCATCTCGCTTGACTATTAACTCGCAAAGTTAGCAACATTTTGCCAACTTCACCCCACCATTGACCCAAAATCTAAAATTGGGCTCACGGCAAGGCTCGACATGTGTAACCATCCGAAATGAGCCGTCTTGCTGATGTGCAAAAAAATCTCGCGGGATTACTCGCGAGATTTTTTGTAGTAGTATGGGAGCAGGT
>OMUK01000074.1 GCA_900314215.1 uncultured Prevotellaceae bacterium | reverse complement strand
ACCTGCTCCCATACTACTACAAAAAATCTCGCGAGTAATCCCGCGAGATTTTTTTTGCACATCAGCAAGACGGCTCATTTCGGATGGTTACAATTTTCTTGCAAAAATTTTGCAAAATTACAACCCTTTACAAAGATGCTGAATAAAAAAAGGAAGGGACAGCTTCTAACAGCCGCCCCGTCCCAGGAAAAAATAGTATGTTAAGAAACTGCTTTGTTTCTATTGAGTGGCACTTGCACTATTTAGCACTAGCGCCCAATATGATGTTGACCAGATAGGTGACATCGGTAACATTCACCACGCCATCGCCGTTGAGGTCGCAAAGGGTGTCGTCGTAGGTTGCAGTGCCCAGCACCTTGTTAACAAGAGCGGTTGCGTCGGTCACATTCACCACGCCGTCGCCGTTGATATCACCCTCGAGAGCAACAGTGCCTTGGGTCACGTTGATGGTTTGCTCGGCGCCAGGATACGAGATCTTCACGGTAGCTTTGCGGCCAGTCACGCCGTCGGGCAGAGCTGCAGCGGTGAGCACCAGGTGAGAGTGGTCGGCATACTCATCGTTGGCAGTAGAGTCGCTCAGTGTGTAGGTGAGCCACGATGGGAGCTCGTTGTAGTTGTTGTCGGTCACGCTCCACTCGTCGCTCGAGTGATTGGACCAGAACTCCACATCCTGCTTGCCGCCAGTGGTGGCGAAAGTAACATCCTTGCCGATAGGCTCACCAGTTTTACTGTTCACATACCAGAAGTCAAGTATAGGATACTCCACATCCATGAAGATTGTGGGAGCAGTCACACCCAGTGAAGTAGTGAAGAAGTTGTCAAGACCCCTGACATACGTAACAGAGTCATTAGCCATGCGCAGCATATAACCGTGCTGACCATATCCTTCGTCGTACTGGTCAGTAGAGATAAACATCGTCCAAGAGGTGATGTTGTCGTTGTCGTAACCGCTAAGCACAATAGCGATTGGGTCGTTGATGTCGAGAGTCACATCATAGGGCAGACCACCCTCAACCTCTTGGAAAGTGAAAGGAAGCATACCCGACTCGGCCATTGTGGTGTCGAGCGTGGCAGTAGCAGTGCCAATGAGATCACCAAATACCAACGAGTCCATGCTTTGAGTTTGAGACTTGATCTTACTTGCCTTGTAAACACGAGCGGTGAGCGTAGCTGGCCCTGTTCCCTGATAGCTACTATAGTACACTTGAAGGCCGCGTAGCGCATAGCGGTGAGCAGGTTGCTCAACGTACAGTGCCATTGCATTCCAGCCACCCCAGTTGCGGCCAAACCATTTGCCAGTATTACCACCGTCGGCATCCTGAGCTCCTCTATATGCCGCCGCACCATATTCCACGTTACCTTGGCGAGTACCAGCACAGAACCATTTAGGCGACAGATAGGCTACTGTATTAGATTTCTTGAGTAAATCTGCAATTGTAGCCACAGGGTCAGGGTTATAGACCACCCAGCCGTCGTAGTCTTTCGTAGTCGTAGTCTTCGAGTCATAGACGTGGTCCGTCATTTTGTAAACATCGCTTGCACTTCCATTGATTGCAGTGAGGGCTGGAGCATAAGCGCTCTCACGCACACTGGTGTTGATCGTGAGGTCGGTAGCTGTGCTGGTGCGAGTGGTGAAGGAGTCAACACCCTCGGTGGCATCATATTGCTCCCACGACCAGCTATAGCTGGTAGCACCAGTCGAAGCGTTGACGTAGGTCACATCCTTTCTGTAAGGGTTAAAAACAAAAGGAGAATAAAGTGCACCACCAGTAGCGGTGAATGACATATAGAACGAACCAGCCGGACGATTGTACCATGCCTTGAGCGTAGCATCGGCACGACGCTTGACATTGGCCTTGCGCTGAGCCGAGGTAGCCATGGCAGCAAACTCAATGTGGTTCTGGAACGGTTGAATTGCACTGACCGCAGCAGAAACGTTGGACTGGGTCTTTGCAACAACGGGCTGAGCGTTAACAGCTGTGGCTGTCATGAGCGCTGCAGCGGCTAATAGTAAACTCTTTTTCATAATAGTTTGCCTTTTAAAAATTAATAAATAAATATAGTGTTGTAACGATTGATTTCATTTCAACTTGCCCTGGGGATGCCGCTATATCGGGCATCCCCCACGGGCAAGGTTATGTATCAAGTATCACCACCTAACCGCTATGGGGTATACACGTTGACGGTGATAAAGTTGTCGGCGTTGCTCTGGTCTACCATGTTAATGGTGGTTGGGGCCAACAGATCGGCAGTAGAGAGCGTGAATGTGGTCGAAGCCATATCGTCGATAAACTTCTTGAGACCGGCCACGTTGTTGTAGTAGCTGAGGCCGTACACATAGTTCACCTGCTTGGAGTCGCTGTAGATTGGGTCGTCGAAGTCAAACGAGAAGGTGACCGAGTTGTTGTCGACCTTCACGACATTGGCAATCAAGATGCCGCGGCCCGACACCACCCTGTTGCGCGAGTTGCGGAAGGTGAATGGGAAGGTGAGCTCATAGCGGTTTTCGGTGGGATTCCAGCCAAAATACATCGAGGTGAGCGTCGAGGTGCGATAGCCGCGCATGTCGGTCACCAGCGCGTTGTAGTCGTCGAGGAACTTGCCACCCACGCCGGTGGTGCCCAGGGCCAGGCGCCACGACATGTTATGGCTGGCGAGGCAGCCACTCAGGTGGTCGGCGGTGATGGTAGTCTTGTTGTCGTCGGTGCACAAGAGCGAGCCGTCGGCCTGGCGCACGAAGTGCTGGATGGTGTAGTCGTTGCCGTCGATAGAGTCGTGCAGCGTGATGGCGTTCATAAAGGAGAGGCCATCGTGGGTGATGATGCAGTTGTGAGAGGTTGCCTCCACAATGCGGTCGCCCGTCTCGGGATAGATGGTCATGATCGAGGTGGCGCCATCGAGCACCACATCGCGATAGCCACCAGGCAGGTTGATGTAGTTTTCGGCGATGTTGGCGTTGAAGAAGCTGTCGGCCATGGCGGTGACCTCGCTCATATAGGTGCGGTCGTCGGTCGTGGCGGGGATGCGGGTCATGATCATGTTCACCTCGTGCTTCTTGCCTTGCAGGTAGAGTGTGTCGCCATCGTCGCTATACTTCATGATGTCGAACTCATAGTCGCCCGTGTGGCCGTGGCCGGCGTCATTGGGCGTGGTCGAGGGTATGTCGGCCGGGTCGCTGAAGATGTGGAAGTAGGGATTGTAGGAGTTGAAGGAGAGCACTGGGCCGTTGTCGCCAATCACCTCCCACAGCGAGGTTGCGCTGCCGTAGTACACGGTGGTGTTGTTGGGGTTGTTGGTGATCACATTGCCAATCCACATATTCTCGCCGGCCATGGTCACGGTGCCATTCTTGTTGAAGGTCATCACATACACATAGCCAGGCTCGTCGCTGGTGGTGAAGTACTCCAGCTCCCACTTGCCGCCGCGGTTGGTGAGCACATCGGTATAGTTGCTGATGGCATTGTTCAGGCGGTCGGCAGCACTCTGGTCAAAGATGTCGTCCTCCTCATGGGTGCAGGAGCTCAGGAGAGCGCCAGCCATGATGAGTGCGACTGCTGATATATTAAAGAATTTCTTCATTATCTTAGAAAAATTAAATTACAGGTGGAACAATATCAAAAATCGATTTCACATGTCATCATTTCACATCGGCGATTTGCTGGCGCAGCGCGTTGATGTCGTAGTTGGTCTGGCGGCGTTGCACTTCCTTGTGCAGCTCGTCGAGGTCGATATTCCAAGAGTCGTGGAACCACTGGCGTATCAAGGCGAGCTTTTGGATGATGGCGTCGCGACCATCCACAGCGTCGTCGTCGGCCACATCATGAATGTCGAGCGGGATGGCGATGCGAGAGCCGCTGGCGTTGAGCAGGTAGCCTGCCACGTCGACTGGGCGGCCCTTGGCATCGACATAGCCGGTGCCGTCGGCATTGGGGTTGTAGGGAGCAGTACCCATGTAGTAGGAGCTAGAGTAGCGTATGGTTTTGTTCACGGCGTTGTAGGCCACTTTGATGGTGTCGCCATCGGGGGTCACGTAATCGGTAACCTCGCTTGTGGTCACATAGTGCACATTGTCGTCGCTCACCTCATTGTTGGTGTAGTAGCAATAGCAATAAGCCTTGCCCGAGTTGTCGTCGTAGTGCCAGCCGCGGCTAGCATCGTCGAGCAGCTGGGCCCACTCCTCATCGCTATAGATGATGTAGAGGGCTGTGGTCTCGGCGTAGTCCTCACGATAGGCGCTCGAAGCATAGGGGTCGACGAAGCCCAGCGAGCGCTGCACATAGGTGTTCTTTGACGCCCAGTTGGTACCGTCATACTTGCCGTTGCTTATCAAGTTGAAGGCCACAGGATAGGACTTCTTCTGGTGCAGGATATGGGTGAACTCGTGGTGCATCACCTTGAAACAGATGTTGTTGAGCGACTCATAGCTGTTGACGTCGATATCGTTGACCTCGTAGAGCGAGATTTTCACGCCGCCCTCGGCCAGACCTTGGATGATGGAGCCGTCGGTCTCATAGGCAGGCGAGCCGATGATGTGAATCATGCGAGGCGAGTTTTGCTTGAGGAACTCATCGCCGTCGCCAGCCACAGTCTTATAAGCGTCAAACCACATGTACTTGGCAAGCACAGCCACGTCCTCGGCCTTCTGGAAGTCGGCGGGGATCACGTTGTAGTTCATGTTGGTGCTGATGTCCTTCATCTTGTACACAAATTGCAAGTTGTAGGGCTGCAGGTAGTTTTGTTGCAGCCACTTGTCGAATTTGTAGGTATAGGCCGTAGAGTCGAGATCGTCGCCCGTGTCGGGGAAGATTGTGGGGCCCAGGTCATCGTCGCTGCACGAGGAGAGCATCATCGTGCATGCCATCATCATCATTGCCGATGAGAGAATATATTTGATTGATTTCATCTTTTCCAAAATATTTTATTAATATTTTCTTCTGTAAGCATTTTTGCCCTTCTTGGCAACCTTGCCGGTCGAGCCTGCGGGGGTGATGTTGGAAAGCTCGCCGGCTACCGATGCCGATGCATCGAGCACGGTGGTGAGCGTGGGCTTGCGCGAAGTACTGTCCATGCCGGCCGAGAGCACCTCGGTGGGCACCTGGATGGCGTAGTGTGCAGGATTGTCGGGCCAGCTTATCGAGTGCACTGTGTTGCTAGCGCCCTGATAGTGTGTCACGCTCAGGCCCAGACGCTTGATGTCGAAGAAACGCATGCCGGTGTGCACGGTCCAGATGCGGCGATAGTGCTGTATGCACTGCTCCCAAGGTATCATGTAGTCCTCGAGACGATACTTGTCGCTTGGGCACACTTGGTCGATCTTGATCGTCTTCATGATGCCAAACTGGCGGCCGCCGGTGCGCGAGCTGCCCTCGTTGGAGTAGAAGCGCAGGATGAGTTGGGGAGTGAGCGGAACCAGGCTGCTCGAGGCGTTGGCGCACTTTTGCCACGAGTCGTCGACGATCTTGATATCGTTGAAGCAAGCGGCGGTGTCGCCCATGAAGAGCTCGGCCTCGGCGCGGCACAGCAGGGTCTCCTCGG
>OMUK01000006.1 GCA_900314215.1 uncultured Prevotellaceae bacterium | reverse complement strand
CGCTCACTTTTTTAGGAAGCAAACTATTGCTTATATCCAAAAGCAAGCTATCTTTGCAATGTGTTTTTCATGGTATTAGATTTAAGGTTAATTAAGATTGGTTGTCGTGAGACAATCAATTTTTTTTATGCTCTTGGCTACCAGGATTAGCGCAATTTCTTTTTCAGTTGCTGTATGCGGTTGTAGCTTTGTTGCAGGCGGCCCACAGGGATGCGGCCTTGCTTCACGGCCTTCACGATGATGTCGACGAGCTTGAAGGGGCGGTCGGCCTCAAAGCCCGTGGCTATGTTGTTGCCCACACACAGCAGGTCGGCGCCGGCGTTGATGGCGAGCACCAGGGCATTCTCGATGCTATATTGCTTGATGATGCCTTCCATATACATGTCGTCGGTCACAACCACGCCATTGAAGCCCAGTTGCTTGCGCAGCACGCCGTCGATGGTGCGCCGCGATAGGGTAGCGGGGTAGTCGGGGTCGATGTTGCGGTTGAAGATGTGGGCGGTCATCACGATGTCGATTTTATGCTTCTTGATGAGCTTCTTGTAGGGCTCGAGCTCCTCGGGCTGCCAGGTGCTGGTGACGTCGACAAAGCCCCAGTGCGAGTCGCTCATGGCGTTGCCGTGGCCCGGGAAGTGCTTGGCCGTGCACAGCACGTGCTTCTTGTGCAGCTGGTCGATCATCCAGCCGGCGTTTTTCACCACTGCCTTGGCGTCGCCGAAGCTGCGGTGCAGCTTGCCTATGGCGGGGCACTCGGGGTTGTAGAGGTCGAGCACGGGCGCGAGGTTCACGTTCACCCCGCTGCTGCTCAATTCGCTGGCCATGATGCGGGCATAGTGCTGGGTGGTGTCCTTGTTGCTGAGCTGGCCCAGATACTCGGCGCTCACCGTGGGCGTGAAGCCGTATTGCGGCTTGAGGCGCGCTACCTTGCCGCCCTCCTGGTCGAGGGCGATGAGCAAGGGCTCGTCGGCGTAGCTTTGCAGGTCGCTGGTGAGGCGGCGCAGTTGCTCGCGGCCGGTGACATTGCGGCTGCCAGTGGTGGCGTCGCCGGTGAGGTCGACGTCGAAGAGCACGATAGCGCCCACGTGCAGGTCGCGCACATAGCGGGCGGCGTCGCTCTGGGCGTCAATACTGTTGCCCTTGAAGCCCACCATGAGCATTTGGGCTGCCCAGCGGCGCAGCACCGAGTCGCTGGGCATGTGAGGTTGTGCCGACACAGTCATCGCCACAGTAGCGATGAGTGCCGCCATTGTCAAAATACGTTTCATTTTTAATAAATTAAGGAGATGTGATGTTAATGGTTGGTAGAAAAATCAGTTGAAGAAGCCGAAGAAGAAGTAGCAAGCCACCCACTCGTAGGGCACCCCTTGGGCGTAGCCTATCACCTTGTAGTTGGCATCGGTCACCTTGCCGCTCTTGTCGATATGGCCCAGCACCTTGCTCTCGCCGTTGCGCACGGTGCCGTCGGTGTTGATGTAGCCCAGGCGCGTGTTGTTCACATTGTAGATGGTGAGATTCTTCACGTGGCCCAGCGTCTTGTTGTTCTTGTCGCGCACGTTGCCGTTGCTCTCAAAGAAGCCTATCGAGCGCTGGTTGTTGTCGCGCACCACGCCATTGGGCGAGATGCGCCCTATGTTGTGATAGTTGGCGTCGCGCAGCGTCTGTGCCTGGATGCCGGTGGCTGTGCAAGCCATGATGCCCAGCACGATTGCTATAATATATAATCTGAAGGATTTCATTGTCAGTTCGTTTTTACATCAATTGCAAAGATAACTTAAATTTCCTAAAACTCCAATTTTACGACAATATGACTTGCATAGCGCCCAAAAGTTTAATTGCCCCGTGGCCTACTTTTTGATATTCCAAATCGAAGTGCAAAATTTTGACGTGGGTGCCCAAAAAAATAAGAAGGCTAGTCGCTTGCAGATGTGAGATTTTTAGCTATCTTTGCAGTTCCCACCCCCTGCACGCGCAGTGCGTGGGCACTATTATCATTAAATACAACAATTATCAAGATTTTAAACAAAAACAACTACCCATGAGCAACGACAACAATATCAGGCTTAACGCCAATGCGGTGGTGGCCTATCTACAGAAGTCGCCCGAGCAATTCACCAAGGCCGACATCATGCGCTTTGTGGAGGAAAACGGCATTCAGATGGTCAATTTCCTGTATCCCGGCGGCGACGGCAAACTCAAGACCTTGAATTTTGTGATCACCAACCTGGCTTACCTCGACACGATACTCACCTTTGGCGAGCGCGTCGACGGCAGCAGTCTCTTCTCATTTATCGAGGCCAGCAGCAGCGACCTCTATGTGCTGCCGCGCTTCAGTACCGCCTTTGTCGACCCCTTTGCCAGCATTCCCACGCTCGACATGCTGTGCTCCTTCTTCGACAAAGACGGGCACCCCTTTGAGAGCAGCCCCGAGCACACCCTGCGCAAGGCCGCCGAGGCCTTCAAGCAGGTGACTGGCATGGATTTCCACGCCATGGGCGAACTGGAATACTACGTGATCAAGGACGACGACGGCCTCTTCCCCGCCCGCGACCAGCACGGCTACCACGAGAGCGCGCCCTATGTGAAGAGCGGCGCCTTCAGGGCCACGTGCATGAGCTATATCGCCCAGGCCGGCGGCCAAATCAAGTATGGCCACAGCGAGGTGGGCAACTTCCACCAGGATGGCCTCATCTATGAGCAAAACGAGATTGAATTCCTGCCGGTGCCCGTGCTCCAGGCGGCCGACCAGCTCATGCTGGCCAAGTGGATCATACGCAACGTGGCCTACCGCGACGAGCTCGATGTGACCTTTGCTCCCAAGATCACTACCGGCAAGGCCGGCAGCGGCTTGCACATACACATGCGCATGGTGAAGGACGGCGTGAACCACATGCTGCACAATGGCCGCTTGAGCGACGAGGCCCGCCGCATGATTGCCGGGCTCATGGACCTGGCGCCCAGCCTCACCGCCTTTGGCAACAAGAACCCCACCAGCTACTTCCGCCTCGTGCCGCACCAGGAAGCTCCCACCAACGTGTGCTGGGGCGACCGCAACCGCTCGGTGCTCGTGCGCGTGCCCCTGGGCTGGACTGCCGGCGTCGACATGTGCAGCATCGCCAATCCCGCCGAGAAGCCCCAGCAGCGCGACGCCTCGTTTAAGCAAACCATCGAGATACGCAATGCCGACGGCAGTGCCGACGTGTACCAGCTGCTGGCTGGCATCTGTGTGGCCGCCCGCCACGGCTTTGAGATGCCCGACGCCCTCGAGGTGGCACGGCGCACCTATGTCGACGTCAACATCCACGACAAGGCCAATGCCGGCTTGCTCGAGCACCTGGCCACCTTGCCCGACAGCTGCGTGGCCAGCGCCCGCTGCCTCGAGCAGCAGCGCGCCGTATATGAGCAGGCAGGCGTCTTCAGCCCTGGCATGATCAGCGGCATCATCAAGGAGTTGCGCAGCTACGACGACGTGCGCCTGCGCCACAACATCGAGAACAACCGCGATGCCATCAAGCAGCTTGTAGACCGCTACTTCCACTGCGGGTAGCCCTTGCACCCACCCTTGCCACATCGTGCAGTGGCGATGCGTCGTGAGCTCTCTCTCGGGGCCGGCACGCACCGCCACTGCACCCGATTGTGGCCGTTTGGCCCTCGTTTTAAACTAAAATTAATACTTTGAGTGCGCAAGATATAGAAACTTGCGCTATCTTTGCGACTGATTTCGGAAATGAGGACAATAAAATGAAACGTTTCGGCATCGTCATAGCTATCGTCATCATGTCGTGCATCGCCCCCCTGGGCTTTGCACAGGTCGACATGAGCACCGACATCTCGGTGGTCAACCTCTCGCCCCTGCGCGATGTGTACCGAGGCTACCACCTGGCCACCGACCCGCTCACCGGCCAGCAGACGATGTGGATCGACATGCTCCCCGTCATCATCTACCCCAACGAGCGCTTCCGCAACAAGGCCGAGGAAGCCTTCTACTGGAAGACCGTGCGCGACGTGAAGCGCGTGCTCCCCTATGCCAAGCTCATCAACCGCACCCTGCAGGAAACCTACGAGTACCTGGCCACCTTCGACACCAAGCAGGAAAAAGACGCCTATCTCAAGCACTTTGAGCACGACCTCTACGCCCAGTACAAGCCCGTGATGAAGAAACTCACCAAGAGCCAGGGCAAGATGATGATCAAGCTCATCAACCGCGAGACCAACCAGAACTCCTATAGCGTGATCAAGGCCTTCTTGGGCACCTTCCGCGCCGGTTTCTGGCAGACCTTCGGGCGCTTCTTCGGCGTGAACTTGAAATCGGGCTACAACCCCGACAAGGACAAGACCGACGCCATGATTGAGCGCATATGCGTGCGTGTGGAGCAGGGCCAGCTATGACGGCGGCGCCTTGCGGCCATGAGTGATAAAAGGACAAAACTATAATAACAATCGATGAAAAAATTTACCTTAATCCTAACTATCGTGGCTACCGTGTGCATGATTGCCGCGGCAGCCGATTTCTCGCCCGAGTATAAAAAAGCGGTGAAAGCCTACAACAGCGCCTACTACGACAGCGCCCTCGAGCAATTCAAAGCCATTGTGGCCAGCGACCCCACCGACGGCTACTCGTGGGCCTACATTGCCCGCATTGAGCAATACAACAAGCAAAACGACGAGGCTATCGCCGCCGACCGCAAGGCCCTCGATTATGTGCCCGAGACCGACTCGCTGTTCCGCGCCAGCCTGCTCGAGAACATCGCCTTCAGCTATCGCGGCAAGGGCGACACCGCAACGGCCCTCACCTATCTCGACCGCGCCATCAAGTTGGCGCCCACCTACTACGACTACCGCTACTCGCGCGCCCACTGGTATATGATGGCCTCCAACTATGCCAAGGCCGAGAGCGACTACCGCTACCTGTCGCAGGCCGACACCCTCAATGCCGACGGCTGGATGGGCCTGGGCAGTGTGCTCGACTACCAGGGCAAGCCCCAAGAGGCACTCCTGGCCTATGACCAGGCCGTGATGCGGTTTCCCAACGACGACGGCGCCGTCTCCTACCGTGCCGGCCAGTACTTCAACCTGCACAACTACGACGCGGCCATGACCGACGCCATCAGGAGCCTTGAGCTGCGCCACGACAACAAGCACGCCTTGTGGATTATCAAAAACATCTATGCCAACGACTCCACAATCGTGACCAAGAAGCTCGAGGCCAAGCGCGACAGCGACCCTGCCAACGGCCGCTTCTGGCAAAGCATCATCGAGCAAGCCAAGCCTTAAGGCTCGCGCATAGCGACAACAACAACAGTGAAGCCCGAACTCGTGAAAAAGTCCGGGCTTCGCTGTATATAATTAAGTGTAATGTGTTGCTAGATGTTGAGGTTGCCAGTGCGGCTGTAGGGCGTGCCCGACACGTTGCAGTCGATGCTGTAGGTCTTGTTGGCAAGGTCTACGGTCTCTACCAGGTCGGTCACGGTGCCGGTGAAGCTGCCGCTCGACACGGCCACATTGGTCTGGGCGGCCTGCACGGTGAAGCCCGTGCCCGTGGCCCGCACGCTATAGTCGCCAGCAGGAGTGATGGTTACGGCCGAGTAGGAAGTGTTGCCCAGGCTCACATTGTGCATCACCAGGCTGTGGCTCCAGGTGTTGCCCAGTCCCACATTGGCGAAGCCGAAGGCATAGTAGCTCTCGGTGATGGAGCTGTAGGCTGCCAGCGGGCGGCTTGTCGTGGAGTAGAAGTAGGGAGTCTGGATATAGACGGTGTAGGTGCCGTCGACCGTGAAGCGTATCGAGAGGCTCTGGGTCTCGTTGTCGACGTGGCCCGAGATGTTGGTCAGCACGTGGCCGCCGGCGTTGCCCGATGCCTGGGCAAAGCTATAGGAGTGATAGGTGGCATCGGTCACCTTGAAGTCTTCGAGTTTGAAATCGGTGGTCATCGACTCACCAGTGAAGGTGAATTGCTTGATGTTGATTTCCAGGTCGTTGTCGCTCTTGGCGAGCTTGGCGCTCATCACGGCCTGCGAGGTGCTCACCAGCGAGTCGCCGCGGGCGATGAGGGCGTGCACGGTGGTGTCGTCGGTGGTGAGGTAGTCGGCCGGGTCATCGTCGTCGCAAGCGGTGAAGCCCACCAGCGTGGCAGCCATCAGGGCCAAAATAAAAAATGCTTTTTTCATATCATTGGGTTGTTTTACTTGTATATATACGTCGGTTTCTTGGGAGGGCCATGGCCCTTCTATGAGCGTGATGGGCCGATGCCTCGTGCTGCTCGTGTGCGAAAGTAGTAAAAAAAATCGAACTTGCAGGCACGCCGCCGTGCGAAATCGCCATTTTCTACACCCTTGCGGCAATTTCACCCACCGGCCTGTGGCGTGAACTGCTTGACGTGGTGGCAATTCGGGACAGGACGGTACAGCTATTACGTTTCCATTTTACCCAAAAAGTGTGAAATTTATGCTATTGTAAAATGGAATTACAAATTATTTGCTAACTTTACACAACATAATAATACGATAAAACAACTTAACAAGCTCTATCAACATGAACGATGAATTAAGCATATTCTGTACCAACACCAACGAATATATCGACGTCACAGGCGGCGAGACCCTGCAAGAGGTGTACGACGTGATCAAGCCCCGGCTGGGCATCGACGCGATATGCGCCCGAGTCAACAATAAGACCGAGGACTTGCGTTTCCCCATCTACAACAACCGGCAGGTGGAGTTTCTCGACATGAAGTCGCCCAGCGGCCAGCGCGTCTACACCCGCTCGCTGTGCATGATACTCTACAAAGCCATCACCGACCTCTATCCCGGCAAGCGCCTCATCATCGAGCACACCGTGAGCGGCGGCATGTTTTGCAACTTCAAGCACGAGCACGGCACCATCAGTGCCGAGGTGGTGAAGGCGCTGAAGAAGCGCATGCGCGAGATTGTCGACGCCAATATCACCTTCAAGCGCCAGGAGCGCCTCACCCGCGATGTGGTGGAGATGTTTAAGAAGCAAGGCTTGAACGACAAGGTGAGGCTGCTCAGCAAGTCACGCGACCTCTACACAGTGTACTACAAGCTCGACAATCTCATCGATAGCTACTATGGCCCGCTGGCACCCAGCACGGGCTACATCAAGGCCTTCGACCTCGTGCCCTACAAGGGCGGCATGCTGCTGCTGGGCTTCAACAAGGCCGACCCCACGCAGCCTGCCAAGATGGTGGAGCAGAAGAAGCTGTTCAAGGCCTTTGAGGACTACGAGGCCTTCAACTGCGTGATCAATGTGGCCGACGTGGGCGAGCTCAACGAGGCCATACGCAGCCACCAGGCCGGCATGCTCATCAATGTGGCCGAGGCCCTGCATGCCAAGATGTTCTCTAAGATTGCCGACGAGATCGCCCGCCGCTTCAAGAAGGGCGGCGCCCGCGTGGTGCTCATCGCCGGCCCCTCGTCGAGCGGCAAGACCACCTCGTCGAAGCGCCTGGCCATCCAGCTCATCACCAATTATATCAGGCCCAAGGTCATCAGCCTCGACAACTACTTTGTCGACCGCTCGCGCACCCCGCGCGACGAGAATGGCGACTACGACTACGAGAGCCTCTACTCGCTCGACCTCGACCAGTTTAACCAGGACATCACCGACCTGATTGCCGGCAAGGAGGTGAAGATGCCCACCTATAACTTTGAGACGGGCCACCGCGAGTACAAGGAGGGCAACGTGATGCGCCTTGAGGAGGACAACATCCTGCTCATGGAGGGCATACACGGCCTCAATCCCGAGCTCACCAAGCTCATCCCCGACGACAAGAAATTCCGCGTCTATGTGTCGGCACTCACCACCCTCAATATCGACGACCACAACTGGATACCCACCACCGACAACCGCCTGCTGCGCCGCATCGTGCGCGACTACAAGTATCGCGGAGCCAGCGCCCAGGATACCATAGCCCGCTGGCCCAGCGTGAGGCGGGGCGAGGAGAAGTGGATATTCCCCTATCAGGAGAATGCCGACGCCATGTTCAACTCCTCGCTGCTCTTTGAGCTGGCTGTGATGAAGAACTATGCCGAGCCCATCCTGCGCCAGGTGCCGGTGAATGTGCCGGAATATGACGAGGCCACCCGCCTGCTGCGCTTCCTGAGCTACTTTGAGCCCCTGGGCGAGCGCGACATCCCCTCGTCGAGCCTGCTGCGCGAGTTCTTGGGCGGCAGTAGCTTCCACTATTGATCATTATCATTTCACACGAGCTATAGGGCTGCCCGCGTGCGGGGCAGTGCCATCGCAAGCAGGAATTTTCCCATCAAGAAGATTCCTGCTTGCTGCGTGTGGGTGAAATATTTACACAATCGAGGGGCGGTTGTGCAATGAAATGCACACCATTTTTGGCAGTGTGAGATTTTAACCATTTTTTTAATTAAAATTTCTACACCAGTTTGTTTTCTTAATTATTTTTGCTCACAAAATAATAAAAAACGCAAATTATGAGCGATAGAGAAAACATTCAACAGGTGGCCAATCGGTTGCGCGGACTGCGCGACGCCCTCGAGCTCACTACCGCCCAGGTGGCCGAGGCCACCGGCATCGATGAGCAGACCTACTTGAACTATGAGAGCGGGAACTTCGACATTCCCATCAGTTTTGTGCAGAATCTGGCACAACGCTACGGCGTGCAGGTGCCCGAACTTCTCTTTGGCAGCAGCCCCAGGATGCGGTCCTACTATGTGACCCGCCACGGCACTGGCGCCCGCGTGGAGCGCTCCAAGGCCTACAGCTACGAGTCGCTGGCCGAGGGCTTTGCCGACCGCATCATGCACCCCTTCATGGTCACGCTCGACCCCGCCAACAATCCCACCGCGCGCCCCAACACCCACGCCGGGCAGGAGTTCAACTATGTGGTGAGCGGCCGCATCGAGTTCCACATTGGCAAGCGCACGATCATCATGAATCCTGGCGACAGCATCATCTTCAACGCCAAGATGCCCCACTACATGCAGGCCCTCGACGAGAAGCCCGTGCAATTTCTCGCCATCATAGCGCAGTAGAGAATACTGCAATCAGTAATATAACGCTACAATACAAATTCAGATATCATGTTAGAGAAATTTTTAGACAAAATAGATTTTGATTCCTATGAAGATTTCATGCAGAATTTCCACATCAAAATCCCCGAGAATTTCAACTTTGCCTACGATGTGGTCGATGAGTGGGCACGCCTAGAGCCGAGCAAGAAGGCCCTGCTGTGGACCAACGACAAGGGCCAGATGCACCAGTTCACCTTTGCCGACGTGAAGCGCTACAGCGACCAGGCAGCCAGCTTCTTCCAGCAGCTGGGCATAGGGCACGGCGACATGGTGATGCTCATCATGAAGCGCCGCTACCAGTGGTGGTGGGCCATCACCGCCCTGCACAAGCTGGGCGCCGTGGCCATTCCTGCCACCCACCTGCTCACTGGCGAGGACATCGTGTATCGCTGCAATGCTGCCTCTATCAAGGCCATCGTGGCCGTGGGCGACGACGTGGTGGTGGGCCACATCCTCGACGCTGTGCCCAAGTGCCCCTCGCTCAAGGTGTGCGTTTCCACCGGGCCCCGTGTGCCCGAGGGCTGGTACGACTTCGACGAGGGCATCAAGAATGCACCCGAGTTTCACCGCCCCGAGCACGTCAACACCAACGACGACACCTCGCTCATGTATTTCACCAGCGGCACCAGCGGCGAGCCCAAGATGGTGGCTCACGACTTCCTCTACCCGCTGGGCCACATCATCACCGCCAAGTATTGGCACAACCTCAACGAGAACTCGCTGCACTTCACCCTGGCCGACACCGGTTGGGGCAAGGCCGTGTGGGGCAAGTACTACGGCCAGTGGATTGTGGGCTGCAACGTGTTTGTCTACGACTTCGACAAGTTCAAGCCCGTCGATGTGCTCGAGATGATACACAAGTATCACATCACCTCGTTCTGCGCGCCGCCCACCGTGTACCGCTTCCTCATTCGCGAGGACGTGAAGAGCTACGACCTGAGCTCGCTCAAGTATTGCACCAACGCCGGCGAGGCCCTCAACCCCTCGGTGTTTGAGAAGTGGTACCAGCTCACGGGCATCAAGCTGCACGAGGCCTTCGGCCAGACCGAGACCACCGCTACCGTGGGCACCTATCCCTGGGTGGAGCCGCGTCCCGGGTCGATGGGCAAGGCCAATCCCGGCTACGACATCGACCTGCTCACTGCCGACGGCCGCCGTGCCGAGGATGGCGAGCAAGGCGAGATCGTGATACACGTGCCCGAGGGCCACAAACCCGTGGGCCTCTTCAAGTACTACTACCGCGACCCTGAGCTCACCCGCGAGCACTTCAACAACGGCATCTACCACACCGGCGACATCGCCTGGCGCGACGAGGACGGCTACTACTGGTTTGTGGGCCGCAAGGACGATGTGATCAAGTCGTCGGGCTACCGCATTGGCCCCTTCGAGGTCGAGAACGCCCTCATGAAGCACGACGCCGTGGTGGAGTGCGCCGTCACCGGCGTGCCCGACGAGGTGCGCGGCATGGCCGTGAAGGGCACCATCGTGCTCGCCCGCGAGTATGTAGAGAAATACGTCGACAAGGCCGATGGTGTCGTCTTCAACCACGAGTACCGCGGCAAGCAAGTGCCCGCTCTGGTCAAGGACATCCAAAACTTTGTGAAGAAGACCACCGCCCCCTACAAGTATCCCCGCGTGATCGAGTTTGTCAAGGAGCTGCCCAAGACCATCAGCGGCAAGATACGCCGCGTTGAGATACGCCAGCGCGACAACGCCTCCAAGTAAAAAAAGAAAAAGAACATAATAAATACACCTCAACACCGCCGCCCGGCCGCTCAAGCTCCCCAGGCGGCGGTGTTATTTTCATGAATTCGTCGCTGGCTGGGTGGTGGGGGGAGGTTACTTGCGCTTGGTGAGGCGGAATTGGGAGGGGGTGGTGCCAAATCGGGCTTTGAAGGCTTTGTTCATGGCTGGGGCGTTGGTATAGCCGGCCGAGAGGGCGATGTCGGACACCATGCGGTCGGTCGTGGCCAGCATGTGGGCGCAAAAAATCAGTTTTTTCTCGCTGAGCCAGGCGCTGAACGAGAGGCCCAGCTGGTTGTAGATGTAGTCGCTCAGTTCGTCGCGGTCGACCTTGAGGGCGTGGGCCACGTCGTCGAGCGTGGCGTTGCTCTCGAGCAGCGGGTTGTCTTTTTCAACCAGCAGCAGGCGCTTGAGCTGGTCCTCGATGACGGCGGCGGTAAACAGGCCGTTGGCCTTCATCATGGCATAGTCGGCAAAGCGCTTAAACACCACAGCCGATCGTGCCACCATCACCGTCATGAGCACGTTGCACACGATGTGAAACACAACCGAGTTGAAGAAATTGGATGCCTCAGTCATCACCAGCAGCAGGGCGTAGAGCAAAATGTTGACGTGCTCGCTCTTGTACTGCATGCCCTCGAGGTTCGACATGCGCTCATTGGCGGTGCGGCGGTTGTGCATGTAGGCCTCGAGCAGCAGCACCAGCATGAAGACGTAGGACATGGCGATGAGCACCTGCATGATGATGCGGGTGAGGAAGATGAGCCGCTCGCTACCGCCGCCGGCGGGCATGGTGACGTCGGCCGGCTTGTAGAAGGTGTGGTAGTTGCCAGTGAGGCGCACCAGAATGTTGAGCAGGATGATTCCCACCGGCAGCTCGAGCATGAAAAACCAGTTGTAGGGGTTCTGGTAATACTTGCGGCCAAAATAGGCGGCGGCCTGCATGGCAAAGGCCACAAAGGCGCAATAGTCGAGGCAGATGGTCATGGTGGGCATCATCTCGATTTGGCCGCCCTTGACAGTGAAAAAACGCGACACGGTCGCGGCGAGTAAAAACGTGTAGAAGGCGACAAACGACCACCGCCGCAGCTTGAGCGCCGGGTCGGCGAGCTGGCGGTGGTAGATTGCCTCAAACGCACCCACCATGGCCACTATCAACGCCAGCATTGCCGTGGTGATGTAGAACAAAGTAATCATGCTCACACTTCATAAATTTGCTATTGCAAAGATAAGTATTTTGCCGTCATTGCAACCCCTTTTTAGGCACAATTGTTTCTCATTTTCACGGCTCTTTCATTTAAGATTATTTTGGCCTGTCAAGATTAAGGTTATTTTATAGCGGGCGTCCGGACGGTTTTTCCCGCCCGATTCATGGCTTTTCCCCATTGCTTTTGGCAGTCGCAGGACGTGGGCGTGTCGCAATCTAATTTCTTAAAAATCAAGAAAATAAGTGGTTTAAAAAATTGGCCAAATGGCCAATTTTTCGTAACTTTATAGTTGAAAATCAGGAAGTTATGATTGAAATTAAGCCACTTGACCAAATACGTTCGAACGGTGCGCAAGCACTCGACCGGACCTCAAAATTACAAAAGAAATCTGAGTCCCGC
>OMUK01000028.1 GCA_900314215.1 uncultured Prevotellaceae bacterium | reverse complement strand
TGTTATTCTGCACCTTTGCCCATCCCCTGAATTTTATTTAGGACAATATTGCTTTTGCCCACTTGCTGGCAATATCAACAAGCAGGCAGGCGGGCTCCCGTGCAGGGTCGCCCGCCTGCCTGCAAGCAATCCCCCCAAAATGGGAGTGGCTCACGACTTGATGCCCGTCTGCACCACCTCGCCGTTGTGCACAATCTCGTCGTCGTCGCGCTCGCGGCGGCGCACTTGGGTCTCTACGGCGTCGATCACATTCACGATGTAGTCGCCCAGTTTCTCGGCCTCGCATATGATGTCCATATAGAAGATGCCGGCCTGGTAGGAGTATTTCTTCTCGTTGATGTTCTCGATATTCTCGGTGCGCAGCATGTTGCGCATGTTGTTGATCTCGCGCTCCTTGTTGTAGTTGGGTATCAGGTCCTCGGTCGAGGCGTTGTCGATGTCGCACAGCACGGCAATCATGTTGCTCATGGCCTCGCTGATGAGCTTGAGCATGTGGTCGATGTTGTTGTAGTTGTATTCCACAAAGTGGGCACCCGTTTGCTCCTTGCGCACCAGGGTGCGGGCGATGTTGTTGCACGAGTCGGCGATGCTCTCAATCTCGCTCACGATGCTCTGCATGGTGCCCACGCGCAGCTTGGCGTCGTGCGAGAGGCGGCCGTCGACCAGGTTGTTCAGGTACTTGCCTATCTCGATCTCCATGCGGTCGGAGATGTCCTCATATTTCCCGATGCGGGAGTATATGTTGTTGAATTCGCTGGTGCCCGTCTTGGTGTGCACCAGGGTCTTCACCATGCCCAGCATGCGCTCCACGCGCTCGGCATACACGGCAATCTCGCGCTGAGCCTGGGTGATATTGAGCTCCGAGGCACTGAGCAAGCCACCTGAGATGTACTTGAGCTGGAACTCCTCGTCCTCCTTGTTGTGGCTCTTCACCAGGTGGTTCACAATCTTGACATAGGTCTTGGTGAACCATATCATCACGCTCAAGTTCACCAGGTTGAATACCATGTGGAACATCGACATGCCAAACGAGAGCGAGAATTGCATGCTGGCCAGCTGTGCCGGGGCAATCTTGGCGTGGTCCTGCACCAGGGTGTAGACCTGGGTGGGGTCGCCCTGGCCCATCTCCTTGGTGATCCACACGATGAGCGAGATGAAGGGGAAAAACACGATCATGGTCCACAGCGTGCCCAGGCAGTTGAAGAGCAAGTGGCCCATGGCGGCCTTCTTGGCGGCAATGTTGGCGCCCAGAGCGGCAAGCAGCGGGGTGATGGTGGTACCGATGTTGCTACCCAGCACCATGGCGCAGCACATGTCGAAGGGAATCCATCCCTTGGTGCCCATCACCAGCACGATGGCAAATGTGGCGGCCGATGACTGGATAATCATCGTGACCACGACGCCCACGATGAGCGCGATGAGTACCGAGAAGATGCCCATCGACGAGTAGTGCTGCAGGAAGGCAAACGTCTCGGGGCTCTGGCTCAGGTCGGGCACATGGGCGCTGATCGAGCTCAGTCCCATGAAGAGGAATACAAAGCCTATGAGGAACTCACCTATGTTCTTGTACTGGCTATTTTTGGCAAAGAGCAGCGGCACAGCCACGGCCATCACTGGCAACAGTATCACATTCATGTCGAGCTTGAAGCCGAAAATGGCCACAATCCATGCCGTGAATGTGGTACCCACATTGGCGCCAAATATCACTGCCATCGACTGCTCCAGGCTCATCAGGCCGGCGTTGACAAAGCTCACCACCATCACCGTCGATGCCGACGAGCTCTGGATGAGCGCCGTGATGACTATGCCCGTGAGCACACCCATAAAGCGGTTCTTGGTCATCACTGCGAGTATCGAGCGCAGGCGGTTGCCGGCCGCCTTCTGCAGGCCCTCACTCATCACTTTCATTCCGTATAGGAACAAGCCCACTGCTCCCAGCAGGGCTAAGAAATCAAGGAAAGAATAATCCATTTTCCCAGGGATTTAATATCTATATAATGGGTTAAATCAAGTATTTTGTGCAAAATTACTAATAATAATTTTAAATTTCCCTCACTCGCTTTGATTTATTTTAACACCAGCACAAGAAATAAAAAATTTTCAGTCCCAGCGCGCTGCCATGCCGGGCAAAATCAAAAAGAGAGGGCCCAGCGTGTGCAATGCGGCAACACCGAGCCCTCAGCGATTAATTGCGTATAATGTTTATATCATGTAGGCCTTGAGCCGGTTCACAGGTTCTCCTTGAGGAAGGGCACCATGGCAGCCATAGCCTGCGGCACACACTTGTCGTACATGGCGATGTGGGTGGCACCCTCCACGAGCTGCAGCTTCTTGTTGTGAGAGGCGGCCTGGTCGACCTCGACCGGCACCAGCCGCTTGCGCAGTGGTGGAAGCAATAAAACCGGCAGGCTACTACATGCCGCGGGGGAATTGTGCAATTTTTTTGGGGAATTGTGCAAAGCAAGTAGTGCAGCATTGCTTATCTTTGCACTCGTAAAAATATGGCTGAATGACAAAGTTGAGCAAAATCATAGCCTTGTTGCTGCTTGCTGTGTACCTCACAGCCACCGGCGGCCGCACGTGGACCTCGATCGAATGCGAGATGCACCACGGCACCATGACTGCCCACATGCAGCACACCAGTTGCACCGCGCCCGCAAGCCACGAGCTGGCCAGCATGGGCGTGAAGTCGTGCTGCGACGCTCATCACACTCAGGATCACAGCCTCTACACCCCCATCAGCGGCTTCCACATGCCCTCGCGGCCTGCGGCAGCCGTGATCGTGGTGGCTACCGAGCCAGCTGTAGTGCAGGCTGTGCCCCGCCTCCAGCTGCTCACCATCGGGCACTACGCCCGCCCGGCACCGCCCCCGCAGCCGCCGCACGGCGGCACACAGGGGCTGCGCGCCCCTCCTGAATTGGCTTGAACATTACCGCTTGATGCTGGATTCTTTCCAGCACCATTGATTGTTTCACCCCAATTTTCAGGAAATCACAATGAATAGATTACATAAGATTTTATCATTTACTCTCGCGGCAATGCTGTGGGCGGTCACTGCTCAGGCTGGTGATGTACACGGCATGGTGCTCGACGAGAACGGCGAGGCGCTCATTGGCGCCTCGGTATACTGGGCCGGCACCAATGTGGGCACGGTGGCTGGCACCGACGGACACTTCACCCTGCACAGCGTGAAGGACTACAACAAGCTCGTGGTGAGCTATATAGGCTATCGCAACGACACCATCGCAATCAATGGCGACAGCGGCGACGCCCTCACCCTGCGGCTCACCCCATCGACCACCCTGGGCGAGGTTGTGGTCGAGGGCACCCAGCGCGGCAACTCGCTGCTGGCCCGCTCAATCTCCAAGACCGAGAACATGTCGTTCGTTGGCCTCACCAAGCTCGCCTGCTGCACGGTGGCCGAGTCGTTTGAGAACTCAGCCTCGGTGACCGTGGGCTACAGCGACGCCATCACCGGCGCCCGTCAAATCAAGATGCTGGGCCTGGCCGGCACCTACACCCAGATGCTCGACGAGAGCCGTCCCGTGATGCGCGGCATCGCCGCTCCCTATGGCATGACCTATGTGCCCGGCATGTGGCTCAACTCGATACAGGTGTCGAAGGGCGTGTCGAGCGTCACCGCCGGCCACGACGCCATCACGGGCCAAATCAACCTGGAGTACCGCAAACCCACCGACGAGGAGCGCCTCTTTGTGAACGCCTATCTCGACGACATGCTGCGCCCCGAGCTCAACATCACGAGCGCCATACCCCTCACCCGCGACAAGCGCCTGTCGACCATCATCCTCGCCCATGGCTCGCTCGACACCAACTGGCGCGAAATGAGCCACATGGACCTCAACAACGACGGCTACCGCGACCAGCCCGACAACCGCCAGATTAATGTGGCCAACCGCTGGATCTACATCACTCCCGGCGGCACCCAGCTGCGCTGGGGCTGGCACCTGCTCTACGACGGCCGCACCGGCGGCATGTTGCACTACAAGGACAACGACGCCATGCGCCAGGCCATGCACAGCGACTGGGCCAGCCCAGGCTCCCACTATGGCTCCCACATTGCCAACCGCGAGGCAGGCGCCTACTTCAAGGTGGCCATGCCCGTGGGCGCAGGAGTCTACGACCCCGAGGCCAAGAGCGAGAAGCGCAGCAACGTGGCCCTGGTGGCCGACTTCACTCACTTCAACGAGAAGGCCTATTTCGGCCTCAACGACTACTACGGCAACCAGAACAGCGTGACCGCCAACTTGATGTATAGCCACGTCTTCAGCCTAGCCTCGTCGCTGGTGGTGGGCACTCAGGCTCGCCTCGACTACTACCGCGAGCACCTGACCAACGCCACCCCCTGGCTCTCGGCATCGCCCAGCCTCTACTACGACATGGACCGCGACGAGCGCGAGGTGGGCGCCTATGCCGAGTATACCCTCGACCTCAAGGACCGCTTCACCCTGGTGGCAGGTCTGCGTGGCGACTACAACGACCTGGCCAGCCGCTTCCTGGTGACCCCGCGCGGCCACATCAAGTGGAGCATCACCCCCAAGACCGTGTTGCGCGCCTCGGCCGGACTGGGCTACCGCATGAGCGCCCTGGTGCCCGACAACGTGGGCATGCTCACCACTGGCCGCCAGGTGGTGATCGACGGCGGCCACACCGCCTATAGCGATCTCGACCGCATGGAGAAAGCCCTCACCCTGGGCGGCAGCCTCACCCAGAATTTTACCCTGCTGGGCGACCAGAATGCCTCGTTGAGCTTCGACTACTTCACCACCCGCTTCAGCAAGAGCATCGTGGTAGACCAGGAGTGGGATCCAGCCTACATCAACATCTACCAGAGCCGGCACCGGTCCTACACCGACTCCTACCAGGTAGACTTCAACTGGACCCCCGTGACCAGGCTCGACCTCTTTGCCACCTTCCGCTACACCACGAGCCGCATGACCCTCGACCGCCCCGACGGCACCACAGCCCGCGTGGAGCGCCCGCTCATCAACCAGTTTAAGACGCTGCTCAACGTGAGCTACGCCACCAAGTTCCGCATGTGGGTGTTCGACGCCACCGCTCAACTCAACGGCAAGGCACGCATTCCCTCGCCCGACGGCGACCTGGCCCACGACAGCCACTCGCCCGTCTACCCCATGCTCTTCGCCCAGGTCACCCACAAGATAGGCCGCGCCGACGTGTACGTGGGATGCGAGAACATCACCGACTACCGGCAGAAGACACCCATCACGAGCCCCGACAACCCGTTCAGCTCGCAGTTCAACTCGATGAACGTGTGGGGACCGCTCATGGGCCGCAAGTTCTACGTGGGCGTGCGCTTCAATCTGTATTGAGCCGACCACGCCTTTCCCTCCCCCGTTTTTTTATGGTAATACTGTAAAAAAAATTAAATCATTTCATTCATCCACAATTTTGCTATATATTTGCAACAAATCAATAAATATCAAACAATTATGAAAAAGTTATTTTTATTTTGCGTGATTGCCGTCCTCGCTATAGGCGTCATCACTGCCAAAGAAAGCAATAATGTGAAAACCACCGTTTTCACCTCAAGCGACATCTATTGCCAAAGCTGTGCCAACAAGATTATGAACAACGTCCCCACCCTGGGCAAGGGCATCGAGGACGTGAAAGTCGATGTGCAAAACAAGACTGTGACGGTGAAATACAACGCCGACAAAAACAACGACCAAAACATCATCAAGGGCCTCAAGAAGCTCGACGTGAACGCCATGGTCGCAACCGGCGATGCCTCGCAAGGCCAACTCGCAGCCAAGCCCTACTGCACCATGCCGCCAGCACCCCAGCAAGCCAACCAGTGCCAGCCAGCCACTCCCTGCACCGGTGATGCCCAGCAGTGCACCGGCAACGACGACCACTGCCAGGCTCCCCAAGCCACCGCTTGCACCGGCAACGCACAGCAACAGTGCACAGCCAGCAGCCAGCAGTGCAACACGCCCGCCAGCGCCTCGTGCTGCGGCGGCTATGCTCAGCCACAAGGCAAAAATAAATAATCGCGTGTAAAGCGCCACGATACAGCAAGGGCTGCGCTCGGTTGGAGCGCAGCCCTGCGTTTTTTTATTTGTGTGGTGGCTTTACTTGCCGCGCACGACCTTGCGGGCACGGGTGGTGCCGTTGCTATAGAGGTCGGTGGCAATGTAGAGGCCGCTTGCGGGAACCTCGGTGCCCAGGCACACGCCGTCGAGGCTGTAATACACCGTCTTTACCACTGTGGCGCTGGCATCGACTGTGCCAACACCGGTGGTGATATACTCGGTCACGTTCCAACCCTTGCCACGGGCCACGTCGAGGTGCACATCATCGGCAGCATTGTGCGAGAGGCGCAGCTGGCGGCCCCAAGCGCGGTTGTTGTCGGTCACCTCAACGTTGCTCACGTCGGGCAGCTGGTCGATGATGGTGTTGAGCACAGCGGCTGCGATGGGGTTGTTCTCGATCGAGAGGCCCTGCAGACCGGTATTCTTGCTCACATCGAGAGTGGTGAGTTGGTTGCTCTCGGCAGCGAGCCACTGCAAGTAGGTGTTGGCGCTCACATTGAGCTGGGCAATGGCGTTGCTGTCGCACTCGAGCCAGTAGAGGTAGGCATTCTTGCTCACGTCGAGGGTGGTGAGCTGGTTGTTGTCGACCTTGAGCCACGACAGGTAGCTGGCCTTGCTGGCGTCGATGCTGGTGAGCTTGTTGTGGCTGGCCTTGATCATCGTGAGGCGGGGGTTGCTCGAGAAGTCGAGGGTCTCGATCTCGTTGTTGTCGGCCATCACGGTGCTCAGGCTGGCCTGGTTGGCGGTGTTGAGGGCCGTGAGGTGGTTGCCGTCGACACGCAGCCAGCGCACGCCGGTGTTCTTGCTCAGGTCGAGGCTGGTGAGCTCGTTGTTCTGCAAGTAGAGGCCTTCGAGAGCTGTGCAGGCCGAGAGGTCGATGGCCGTGAGCTGGTTGTCGGCAGCCGAGAGATTTTCGAGCTTGGAATCGCCAGTGAGGTCGAGCACGGTGAGCTTGTTGCCGCCGCACTGCAGGGTCTCGAGGTTGGGCAGACCAGCCACATCGAGGCTGGTGAGCTCATTGCCGGCACACTCCACGTCGAGCAGGGTCGAGGTCTTGGGCAGCTTGAGGCTAGGCACCTGGCTGCCGGTGATCACCACCTTGGAGAGGTCGCTCATGGCGGTGAGGTCGAGCGGGGTGGTGATGTGGTTGTCGGCGGCCGAAATCACCTTCATGGCGTTGGCTCCGTCGAGATACAGGTTCTTCACGCCGCTGCCCTCGATATAGATACCGGTGCACTTGGGATTGTTGCGCAGGTCGATGGTCTCGATGTTGTTGCCGTCGAGTTGCAGCAGTCTCAGGGCGGGAGCCTTGGTCACGTCGATGGCCGTGATGCCGCAGTTGTTGCCCAGCAAGCGATACACGTTGTCGCCGTAGATGTGCACATAGGGCTTGGTGAGCGTGCCGCTATAGTAGCTGGTCGAGGTGCCGGTTTCCTTCTCGCCGTCGCCCCACTGGATTTGGAACTCGCCAGTGGTGTAGATGCCCAAGCGCACTTGCTTGTTGAGCAACGAGTCGGCAAAGGTGATGGTGATCTCGCTCACTTGCTCGGCTTGGCTGTACTCGTAGGCGCCCACGTCGATGCTCTTGCCCTGCACGCGTGCCTGACCGGCAGCGTCGGTGGCGGGCATTTCAAAGCCCTCAACAGCCTGGCCAGCGTCGATATAGCTGCTGCCCGAGGCCAGGTTGAAGTACTTGCCGGCACTTGCCGTGAGCGCTGCGCTCTTGTCGGCATCGGCGCTGAAGCCCTTGAAGGCGGGCACCATGGCAAAGTTGGCAGCATCGGCATCGCCGTTGCCTATGGTGTTGTAAACGGCTGCCTTGAGTGCCTCGCTGGCAAAGCCCACATTGGCCGTGTCGCTGGCAGCACGCAGCATGTTGTACTGTGCCGTGCAGTTGATGAGGCGGCCGCCAGCCAGGTACACGCCACCGCCGTCAAACGAGGTGTTGTTGAAGGCCACCAGGTTGGTCACATCGCCGCTCTTGTTGTAGAGGGCGCCGCCGCGTCCGCCCATGGTGTCGCCATAGTCGGTAGCATCGGCATAGCAGTTGTAGATCACAGCGCCGTCGAGGCGGCCCAGGTTGTAGACAGCGCCGCCTTGCAGGCCGCGGCACAGGGTGGCCTGGAGCTGGCTCAGGGTGCCGCCGTTGTTGTAGACGGCGCCGCCCGAGCCGGCATAGCAGTCGGTAACGGTTACACCCGCAGCCACGCCGCCGGCCAGGTAGAGGGCACCACCCTCGTCATCGGCCACGCAACTGGTGAAAGTGCAATTGCGCACCGTGGCGTCTTTCACATAGGCTCCGCCGCCCAGGCCGCTGCCATAGCTCGAGTGGCTGTAGTTGCTGTCGAAGTAGCAATTCTCGATGCCGGCATTGCTGTAGCCGGTGCCCACGAGATACACAGCGCCGCCATAGGTGTTGCTGTCGCTCATCGACTCCACCTTGTAGTAGGCCGAGTTTTTCACCACCTGGCAGTTGCGCAGTGTCACGTTGCCCTTGGCATAGAGGGCGCCGCCGGCTGCCTTGGCCTGGTACACATTGGCATTGGCGCCAGTGAGCACAAAGCCGTCGATCACGGTGGACTGGGCAATCACGGCCGAGGCATAGAGCACGTGGCTGCTATTGCCCTTTGTGCCGGGAATCTCGTTGTTTTCCACCTTCCACGAGTAGCGATAGGTGGTGCCGGCTGCAATCTCGCGTGTCCAGGTGTCGGCCACGTCGTCGTCGGCACTCAGCACGGTAGCGTCCTTGAACTCCCAAGGGTGGGCGCCGGGCACGCGCTGATAGGTGCCGTCGGCCAGCTTGGAGTAGCTGCCCATGAGCGACACGCCGTCTTTCAGGAAGAAAGCCTTGCTGGTTTTCTTCGACGACTTGATGAGCGAATCGGGCTTGTAAGTGCCTGCGGCCACATAGACGGTGTCGCCAGCCTTGCAAGCATTGATGGCAGCCTGAAGGTTGCCAGTGGCTGTGGCCCACGACAGGCCGTCGCCAGTGCCGCCAGGGGTCACATAGCGGCCTGCAGCCTGCGACTCGAGGCCAATGCCTGCTGCCGCTGCTGCAATGAGTAGTGAAGCTAAAAATTTGTACATGTTTTTTTATTGATAATAATTTATAATGGGATATGTTGCTAAAAAATAGTAGCGATGGTTGCAAAGGTAAGTAATAATTATCGATTTCAAAAGAAACCGCAATACAATTTGCACGCTCCACCCAGGGGCCGTCTTACGCGGCGCCTCGGCAATGCAAAATCAAAAACAAGTTCTTGATTTTGTATTTCGCTCGACTTGCAGTAACGTTGGATAAGTTACGCGGCGCCTCGGCAATACAAAATCAAAAACAAGTTCTTGATTTTGTATTTCGCTCGACTTGCAGTAACTTTGCATCAATTTACGAGCAACAAGTGTAGTAAACATTAATAATCAGTATATTTACATGGAAGAGAAGAAATTTAAGCGCACGCTGGTGACCGCCGCCCTGCCCTATGCCAACGGCCCGGTGCACATCGGCCATCTGGCAGGCGTGTATGTGCCAGCCGACATCTATGTGCGCTACCTGCGCCTCAAGGGCGAGGATGTGAAATTCATAGGCGGCAGCGACGAGCACGGTGTGCCCATCACCATCAAGGCCAAGAAAGAGGGAGTGACGCCGCAAGACATATGCGACCGCTACCACAATATCATCAAGAAGTCGTTTGAGGGCCTGGGCATCTCGTTCGACATCTACTCGCGCACGACCTCCAAGATACACGAGCGCACGGCCAGCGAGTTTTTCAAAACGCTCTACGACAAGGGCGAGTTTATCAAGAAAACGAGCAAGCAGCTCTACGACGAGCAGGCCCACCAGTTTCTGGCCGACCGCTACGTGACGGGCACCTGCCCGCACTGCGGCTATGAGCACGCCTATGGCGACCAGTGCGAGTCGTGCGGCACGAGCCTCAACGCTACCGACCTGATCAACCCGCGCAGCGCCATCACTGGCAATGTGCCCGTGCTCAAGGAGACCACCCACTGGTATATGCCCCTCGACAAGTGGGAGCCTGCCCTGCGCAAGTGGATACTCGAGGACCACAAGGAGTGGAAGCCCAATGTGTACGGCCAGTGCAAGTCGTGGCTCGACGAGCACCTGCAGCCCCGCGCCGTGACCCGCGACCTCGACTGGGGCATCCCCGTGCCCATCGAGGGTGTGACGGGCAAGGTGCTCTATGTGTGGTTCGACGCCCCCATTGGCTACATCAGCAACACCAAGGAGCTGCTGCCCAACGACTGGGAGAAGTACTGGAAGAGCAAGGACTCGCGCATCATCCACTTCATAGGCAAGGACAACATCGTGTTCCACTGCATCATCTTCCCCGCCATGCTCATGGCCGAAGGCTCCTACCAGCTGCCCGAAAACGTGCCGGCCAACGAGTTTCTCAACCTCGAGGGCGAGAAAATATCGACCAGCCGCAACTGGGCAATATGGCTCAACGAGTATCTCGAGGAGTTTCCCGGCAAGCAAGACGTGCTGCGCTACGTGCTCACGGCCAACGCCCCCGAAACCAAGGACAACGACTTCACCTGGAAGGACTTCCAGCAGCGCAACAACAGCGAACTGGTGGCCATCTACGGCAACTTTGTGAACCGCGCCCTGGTGCTCACCCGCAAGTATTTCGACGGCGTGGTGCCACAGGCTCACGAGCTCACCGACTACGACCAGCAGACCATCGAGGAATTCAAGAACGTGAAGGAGACCCTGGGCAACAACATCGAGCACTTCCACTTCCGCGAGGCTCTGAAGGACGCCATGAACCTGGCCCGCATTGGCAACAAGTACCTGGCCGACACCGAGCCCTGGAAACTGGCAAAGACCGACATGACCCGCGTGGAGACCATCATGAACATCGCCCTGCAGATTTGCGCCAACCTCTCTATCGCCTTCGAGCCATTCCTGCCCTTCTCGAGCAAGAAGCTGCGCGACATGCTGGGCATGCCCGAGACCGACTGGCAGAAACTGGGCGACGTCGACATCCTCGCTCCAGGCCACAAGGTGACCGACACCCCAGAGCTCCTCTTCCAGAAGATTGAAGACGACGTGATCGACGCACAGCTCCAGAAGCTCGCCCGCATCAAGCAGGAGAATATCATCAACAACTTCACCCCGCGCGCCATCGCAGGCCCCTGCACCCCCGACGACTTCATGAAGCTCGACATCAGGGTGGGCACCGTGCTCGAGTGCAGCAAGGTGAAAAAGGCCGACAAGCTGCTGGCGTTTAAAATCGACGACGGCCTGGGCGGACGCACCATCGTGAGCGGCATCGCCAAGTACTACCAGCCGCAAGACCTGGTGGGCAAGCAAGTGTGCTTCATCGCCAACTTCCCGCCCCGCACCTTCAAGGGCATCCAGAGCCAGGGCATGATACTGAGCGCCGAGGACGCTGGCGGCCGCCTCGTGGTGATAGGACCCACCGGCCCCGTCAAGCCCGGTGTGCAAGTGAAATAACGCGACATTACCAATAACACAAGCACAGCGCCCCGGCAGCCAGCAAGCTACCGGGGCGCTTTTATGCTTGTATCCCGACTTTTGACGTTGCGTCACCTTAAATGGTTCATTGGTGGGTGAATGCAATCAGCAGGGGCCCTTGGGGCCGCCCAACATGCAGGAAATTGTGCTTGATTGGGAGGGTTAGAAGTTGAGGCTGCGCAGCAGGCCCATATAGCTCACGGTGAAGCCAAAGGTGCAGCCTTTCATCACGGGAGTCTCCTTGCTATACTTGGCATAGGTGATGAAAGGCGAAATGCGCAGGCTCGACGTGAAGCGCTTGTCGCCGTTGCCCATAAATGGGGTGTTGGTCACCGTGGAGTGCAACAGAATGTCGAAGTCGACCGAGGCGATGAGGCCAAAGTAGTGCTTGCTCACCTTGCGCGTGGAGCCTTTCTTATACACCTCGGTGCCCTGCTCGTCGGTGCTCCAGCGCAGGCTGTCGACATCCCATCTGTACTTGCTGTAGTAGCAGCCCACATTGGGCGTGACAGAGAGGCGGTCGCCATCATACACCGTGTAGCCCACCTGAGCGCTCCAGCCCAGATAGCTTGCGTCGGCGTTGCTGTTATGCAGCAAGTCGCGGCCTTTCTCATCCTTGGCATTCCACATGTTGCTCTGCTTAAACGACGGCTGGCCAAAGTGCACATCGGTCTTCAACCTGAAACGCTCGTAACCGCCCGTGAGGCCTATCTGAAACACGGCGCAACCCTTGAAGTAATCGGCTGTGTGGCTGGTGGGGAACACGCCGCCCGCGCCCACATAGATACCATAGTCATAGTCGCTGGTAGCTGGTATGGCATCGGTGTTTTTCTCCTGCTTGGCGGGCTTCACATTGCCGTTGCCATCGAGGCTGGCGTAGCCCGTCTGCGCCGTTGCCATGGCAGGCACAGCGGCGACGATCATCACCAAAAATATCTTAAGCAGTCGTTTCATATATCCATCTATTGTGTATTATTAAAGACTTTCGAGTATGCGCTTAATCACCACTTCGGCACTGATCTCGCGGTTGGCAGCCTCTGGAATGATGAGCGATTGAGGGCTCTCGATCACGTCGTCGGTCACCACCAGGTTGCGGCGCACGGGCAGGCAGTGCATGAAGTAGGCATTGCGGGTGAGCGCCATCTTCTCGCTGCTCACGGTCCAACTCATGTCGCGGTTTATGATTTTGCCGTAGTTGGGGTCGCGATAGGCGCTCCAATTCTTGGCGTAGACAAAGTCGGCGTCCTTGAGGGCCTCGTCCTGGTCGTGGGTGATGCGGGCGCCCTGGGTGAAGCGCTCGTCGAGCTCCATGCCCTCGGGGCAGGCGATCACAAAGTCGTAGTCGGTGGCGCACATCCACTCGCTGAATGAGTTGGGCACAGCCTGGGGCAACGCCTTGCAGTGAGGGGCCCAGGTCATCACCACCTTGGGGCGGGCAGTCTTTTTGTGCTCCTCGATCGTGATGAGGTCGGCAAAGGCTTGCAGCGGGTGCACGGTGGCCGTCTCCATGGCAAAGACGGGGCGGCCGCTGTACTGCTTGAATTGCTCAAAGATTTTCTCCTCGTAGTCGTCCTGCTTGTTCTCGAAACGGGCAAAGGAGCGAATACCTATCATGTCGCAGTAGCAGCCCATCACGGGGATGGCCTCGAGCAAGTGCTCACTCTTGTCGCCGTCCATCACCACGCCACGCTCGGTCTCGAGCTTCCAGGCGCCCTGGTTCACGTCGAGCACAATTACATTCATGCCCAGGTTCATGGCAGCCTTCTGCGTGCTCAATCGAGTGCGCAGGCTGGAGTTGAAAAACACCATGAGCAAGGTTTTGTTCTTGCCCAGCGACTGGTATGCAAAACGATTTTTCTTAATTTCAAGAGCCTCTTTTACAGCGGCTTTCAGGTCGCCTATATCGGCCACGTGTTGAAAACACCTCATCATTTATCTCAATTTTATAGATCGGGCACGATGGCCGCGATGCGATTTATAACGAGGCGCAAGATAGTGATTTTTCTCGATACTACCACCAAAGATTGCGGTAATATTTGTGAAACAGGTCCAAGCCCTCTTGAATGGGGCGCACCGAGTTGTGGGCCTGCTGCATCTCGTAGGCGATGTCCTGCTCATTGTTGAGCAGCGCTTTCACATAGGCCTTGTACTCGGGAGTGTTCTCCTCGGTGCCGTTGGCGATGCGGTCGAAAGAGTAAATCATCTTGTCGAGTATACCCGCCCACTCCTGCATGTTGAGGCAGTTGTCGGGCACTCGAGTAGTCCTCTGCCTGAACTCTTTGAGTCGAGGCAGAATGTAGCGGGCGATAGAGACATCGAGGTCGCAAAGTTCGCCATTGCTGATGTTGACCTCGTCCCGCTTGGTGAGGGGAGAGATATTATCTAACATTTTTATATTGAGAAGTTAGTAAATTTTCTTCTTTGGCTATGATGGAAAGCACCCGTACGGGTGTGCCATTTCATTTCTGGACTGCAATATACTAACAATTTTGGTAGCATCAAAATATTTTATCAACTTTTTTTTTGAGAAAAAAATGATATTTTTAAAAATATTATATGCTATTCATAACAATGTATCATAGAATAATGCCCGACCACAGCCTGCTCAAGGCTTGTGACCGGGCGTTGATACCAGTATTTCGCGGCCGGTATCACAACAGGGCCGGACGCGACTTTTCCCAATCGGGGATGGTGGCGATGGCGGCCTGGTGAAAGATGTAACAGCCGTCGGCAGGTCGCACCACGCAGCGCGCAGTGGCCAGAGTGGGCGTGGTGCCGGCCACTCCCGAGCACAGTTGCAGGTGGTCGCCATAGTCGATGATGGCAGGCTGCTGGCTGGCTGCCCGCGTCCACTCGTTGTGCTGCACGCTGGCCTCGGGGTCGCCGGGCGAGATGAAGCGCGTCACGCTGCACGCCCACCCGTCGAGCCTCCACTCCACCGGCCGCACGCACTGTGGCGGAACGGTGGCAGTAACCACACCGCTGCCGTCGATCGAGAGCGCAACGCTGGCCTTCACATCGGCTATGGGCAGCCACTCGGGCTGGGCGGTGGTGAGCAGGTGGGCATACCACTGGTCGATGTGCAGCTGCAGCAAGGCGTCGAGGTCGATGCCGTCGTCGCGCTCGATGGTGCACTCCCGCCTCACGGGCTCGAGGTGCATGATGGTTTTCCACAGGTTGAGCATCTCGCTTGGCGAGTAGCTCTTGAGCATGTTTGAGTTCTCCATGATTGCATGTATTTATAAAGGTTGCTCAAAGTTAGTCTCTCGCACTCATCCCCGTGAATGATGAAAAGTGGCTCCTTTATGATGAAATCATAAAGTGAATAAGCAAGACGCTGAAATCGTGGCAATTATGCGTTATTAACAAGGGTTTTCCACAACTTGTTGAAAACTTGTGCAAGGGCAGGTGATAACTCTAACACAAGTTTTGGGCCAAAATACTTGACTTTTTGGAATCGTTCCGGCTTAATCGATCACCGGCCTAATTCCAAAAAAGTTAGCATTTATTTAAAAACGCGCAATCAACATGGTTTTCATCAATTTTTAATAGGTGATACGACAATAATTTATTAAATTTGCAACCTATTAACAGGTTGTTGATAACGTAAGGAACTGCGTATAAATCAGGCATAAAGGTTGTGCATAGCCTGTTTATATCGCAGCAACAAGAGTAAAACAACTCAAAAAGCAAGTTTTTGCCCAAAAAGTTATCATCGCTATTAACAGCCTATTTACACAATCATTGAAATAGGATTTTTCTAAAAAATAAAAATAAATCTATTTTATTAATGATTGTTGGTTTCTATCGCTGCTGGCGTGTGGTGGAAGAAGCCTGAAAATAACTTGAGAAGGAAAAAGAAAAAGACTTATATATAGATAATGGAGTACAAATTTAAAGAAATCGAACAGAAGTGGCAGCAATACTGGCGCGACCACCACACCTATCAAGTAGACATCGACGAGAGCAAACCTAAATACTACGTGCTCGACATGTTTCCCTACCCCAGCGGGGCAGGCTTGCATGTGGGCCACCCGCTGGGCTACATAGCCAGCGACATCTATGCCCGCTACAAGCGACTGCAGGGCTACAACGTGCTTCACCCCATGGGCTATGATGCCTACGGGCTGCCGGCCGAGCAATATGCCATACAGACGGGGCAGCACCCCGAGGTGACCACGGTGAAAAACATCAACCGCTACCGCGAGCAGCTCGACAAGATAGGGTTCAGCTTCGACTGGAGCCGCGAGGTGCGCACCTGCGACCCCAAGTACTACAAGTGGACGCAGTGGGCCTTCCTCAAGATGTACAAGAGCTACTACAACACTGCCCTCGACAAGGCACGCCCCATCGAGGAGCTTGTGGCCCATTTCGGGAAAGAGGGCACGCAGGGTTGCAACGCCGCAGGCAGCGAGGAGCTTGATTTCACCGCCCAGCAGTGGAACGCCTATAGCAAGGTGGAGAAAGAAGACGTGCTCATGAACTACCGCATCGCCTATCGCGGCAAGACCATGGTGAACTGGTGCCCCGAGCTGGGTACCGTGCTGGCCAACGACGAGGTGAGCGAGGGTGTGTCGCTGCGTGGCGGCTACCCCGTGGTGCAAAAGGTGATGAACCAGTGGTGCCTGCGTGTGTCGGCCTATGCCGGCCGCCTGCTGCGCGACCTCGACACCATCGACTGGAGCGACTCGATCAAGGAGACCCAGCGCAACTGGATAGGCTACAGCGAGGGTGCCGAGATGAAATTTAAGGTGGCTGGCAGCGACGTGGAGATGACCATCTTCACCACGCGGGCCGACACGATATTTGGTGTCACCTTCATGGTGCTGGCTCCCGAGAGCGAGTATGTAGACCTGGTCACCACCCCCGGGCAGCGCCAGGCCGTGGACAGCTACATCGACGAGGTGAAGCACAAGACCGAGCGCGAGCGCTTGATCGACAAGAAGGTGAGCGGTGTGTTCAGCGGCTCCTATGCCGTCAACCCCGTCACGGGCGGCAACATACCCATCTACATCAGCGACTATGTGCTGGCAGGCTACGGCACCGGCGCCATCATGGCAGTGCCGGCCCACGACAGCCGCGACTATGCCTTTGCCCGCAAGTTCGACCTGCCCATCATCCCGCTCATCGAGGGTGCCGACGTGAGCAAGGAGAGCTTCGACGCCAAAGAGGGCATCATGATCAACTCGAGCAACGACCGCCTGCAACTCAACGGCTTGCAGGTGAAGGAGGCCATTGCCAAGACCAAGCAATACATTGCCGAGGCCGGCATAGGCCACGTGAAGGTGAACTACCGCTTGCGCGACGCCATCTTCAGCCGTCAGCGCTACTGGGGCGAGCCCTTCCCCATCTACTACGACGAGGACGGCCAGCCGCAACCCCTCGACGAGAGCGAGCTGCCGCTGCAGTTGCCCGAGGTCGACAAGTTCCTGCCCACCGAGAGCGGCGAGCCTCCGCTGGGCCGTGCCAAGAACTGGGTGGCCAAGAACGGCCGTCCGCTCGAGCTCAACACCATGCCAGGCTTTGCAGGCTCGAGTGCCTACTACCTGCGCTACATGGACCCCCACAACGACAATGCCCTGGTGAGCAAGCGCGCCGATGAGTACTGGCGCCAGGTCGACCTCTATGTGGGCGGCACCGAGCACGCCACCGGTCACCTCATCTACAGCCGCTTCTGGAACAAGTTTCTCTACGACTACGGCTATGTGTGCGAGCCCGAGCCCTTCAAGAAGCTCTTCAACCAGGGCATGATACAGGGCCGCTCCAACTTTGTGTACCGCATCAAGAACACCAACACCTTTGTGAGCTACAACCTCAAGGACCAGTACGACGTCACCCCCATCCACGTCGACGTCAACATCGTGAGCAACGATGTGCTCGACCTGGAGAAGTTCAAGGCTTGGCGCCCCGAGTTCCACGACGCCGAGTTCATCCTGGAGCGCGGCAAGTACATATGCGGCTGGGCCATCGAGAAGATGTCGAAGTCGATGTTCAACGTCGTCAACCCCGACGACATCGTCGACCGCTACGGCGCCGACACGCTGCGCCTCTACGAGATGTTTCTGGGCCCGGTCGAGGCCAGCAAGCCCTGGGACACCAACGGCATCGACGGCGTGAACCGCTTCTTGAAGAAGTTGTGGAACATGGTGTTCGACGGCGACCAGCTGCGCCTCACCAGTGAGAAGCCCAGCGCCCAGGCCCTGAAGTCGCTCCACAAGCTCATCAAGAAGGTGACGGGCGACATCGAGGTGCTGAGCTACAACACCAGCGTGGCAGCCTTCATGATATGCGTCAACGAGCTCTACACCATGAAGTGCCACAGCAAGGAAATCTTTGAGACGCTTGTGGTATTGCTTGCCCCGTTTGCCCCGCACATCAGCGAGGAACTGTGGCACGTGCTGGGTCACGACACCACCGTGTGCGACGCCCAGTGGCCCAAGTGGAACGAGGAGTACTTGAAGGAAAGCCAGGTGAAGTATACCGTGCTCTTCAACGGCAAGCCCCGCTACAACATCGAGGTGCCCGTGGGCACCGGCAAGGACGAGGTGCAAAGCATCGCCCTGGCCGACAGCCGTGCCGAGAAGTGGGTGGCCGGCAAGACACCCAAGAAGGTGATTGTGGTGCCTGGCAAGATTGTGAACGTGGTGATTTGATATTGCCCGCCTGAGTAAACTATTGAAAATACACGGAAAAAATAGTTCCGTGTATTTTCTTTTAAAAAAACAGTATAGCGATGAAAGAAATAGTTTTTGCTACCAACAATGAGCACAAGCTGCAAGAGTTGCGTGAAATTGTGGGCCACAATTTCAACATCCTGAGTCTGGCCCAGATAGGGTGCCACGACGACATACCCGAGACGGCCGCCACCATCGAGGGCAACGCCGAGATGAAGGCCCGCTATGTGAAAGAGCACTACGGCTACGACTGCTTCAGCGACGACACCGGCCTCGAAATCGACGCCTTGGGTGGAGAGCCGGGGGTGTATAGTGCCCGCTATGCCGGCCCCGGTCACGACAGTGAGGCCAACATCGACAAGGTGCTCGCCAAGCTCCAGGGCGTGCCCGCCCAGCAGCGCACGGCCCGCTTTCGCACGGCAGTGGCGCTGCTGCAAGGCGAGGAGCTGCACATCTTCGAGGGCAAGGTCGAGGGACACATCCTCACCGAGCGCCATGGCACGGGCGGCTTCGGCTACGACAGCATCTTTGCCCCCGTCGAGGCTGGCGGCCTCACTTTTGCCCAGATGCAGCCGCAAGAGAAAAACGCGATAAGCCATCGCGGCCGCGCAGTGGCACGGCTGGTGCAGTATCTTACCGAAAATAATAAATGATTGTGAAAATATTTAAATAAAATTTAAAAAATAATAGAAATCTAAATTTGCTAACTTTGTGGTCGCGAAATAAAAAGTGAAATCATACTAAGTTAAAAAATTTAGGAACAATGAAAAATTTGAAAGTATTATTTGCAATTCTGATTTTCAGCCTGTTTGCTTTGAGTTCGTGCAGCGATGACAATAGTGGCGAAAACCTGCCGGTGCAGCAAGGCAGCGTGCGCGACTGGACCTATAGCGGCGACCGCCTCACGGTTAACCTCAACGGCAACGCTGTGATCAACGTGAAGCAGGCTCAGGTGAATTCTACATTTGCGGGCACCAAGCAAGAGGGCGAAGTGCGTCACTTGCTCTACAAGTCGACCGTGACCATCTCGGGCTTCCCCACCGCCGATGCCACCACCGTGTTGACGACCGACATGATCGACAATCAGAGCTTCGCTGGCACTACCACCATTGGCAATGTCACCTATAACTACCAAGGCACTTTCACAGGCGACCAGCTTGATAACTACAGCAAGCAAGGCCTGGTGATCAACTTCACAAGCCAGAAGTAGCAACACACACCGTTGCAACAACACCACTACAAGCGTGATGCCCCCCAAAGCACGCACAAGCAGGGCATCACGCTTGCTTTTTGTTGTAGATTCACCAGCACGATGCGGTGGCCACGGCCGCACCCTGCCAGTAATTATTATGCGATTATGTGTGGATAGATGCAAAAATCGGAGATTTGGTATTTCAATTTTGTGGCCAATTCACTAACTTTGCAAGTTGATAAAGACACCTATGTATCGATGATTGATGTAAAGCAAAAGATGAGAGAGATACTGGCTGCCGAGAGTCGTGCGGTGGCCAATATACCTGTTACCGATGGCTATGAGACTGCCGTAGAATTGATTGTGAGAGCTCACAACAGCGGTGGCAAGCTAGTGACCTCGGGCATGGGCAAGTGCGGCCAGATAGCCGAGAACATAGCCACCACATTCTGCTCGACGGGCATTCCGGCCGTGTTTCTGCATCCCAGCGAGGCCCAGCATGGCGACTTGGGCATCTTGCAGCCCAACGATGTGATGCTCTTGCTCTCCAACTCGGGCAAGACCAACGAGATTGTGGCCCTGGTGACGCTGGCGCAGAACCTGTACCCGCAGCTCAAGATGATCGTGATCACCGGCAACAAGGACAGCGAGCTGGCAAAGCTGGCCGACGTGTGCCTGCACACCGGCGGCGCTCCTGAGGTGTGTCCGCTGGGCCTCACTCCCACCACATCGACCACGATGATGACGGTGATGGGCGACGTGCTGGTGGTCAACACCATGCTGGCCACGGGTTTCACCCGCGAGGAGTATGCCAAGCGTCACCACGGCGGCTACCTGGGTGTGAAAAGCCGGCAGCCCGTAAACGAAGAAAAGTAAAAGAAATTTAGATATATATATGCGCAAAATTATTGCAATAGGGGAATCAGTGCTCGACACCGTGTTTCGGGGCGACACCCCAGTGAAAGCCATGGTGGGCGGGCGCATTGCCAATGCCGTTGCCACCCTGGGTTCGCTGCAGTTGCCTGCCACCATGTGCAGCGAGTGCTGCAACGACAGCGTGGGCGACATCATCGTTGATTTCTTCAAGAAGCACAACGTGGGCACCGACTCGATCGACCGCTTCACCGACGGCGCCACAGCCCTCTCGGCCATCTTTGAGAACGAGGGGCATGACGACAAGATTGTGAACTACGGCAAGTATCCCGTCGACCGCTTCGACGTGATATGGCCCCGCATCGACGAGGACGACATCGTGCTCTTCGGCTCGCTCTATGCCATCGACAACCCGCAGCGCGAGCACCTCTTCGAACTTGTGCAATATGCCCGCGAGCGCAAGGCCATCATCGTGTATCTGCCCGGTTTCCAGCATGGCATCAACTTCCGCATCACCCGGGTGATGACTGCCATACTCGAGAACCTGGAGATAAGCGACATCGTGATAGCCCACGAGCGCGACATCAACGCCATCTTCCCTGGCGAGAGTGCCGATGAGGCCTATCACAACCACATCGAGTTCTACTGCTCCACCTATTTCCACATCAACAACGACTTGAGCGTGACCATGTTTGTGGGCAAGGAGCGCCGTGAGTTTGCCGCCGCCACCCCTGTCACGCGCAACATGCTGGGCTGGCAGAGCGGCTTCACCGCCGGGCTCATCTATGAGCTCATGCGCCGCGGCTTGCGCCGCAGCCAGCTGGTTGAGGTGGAGAAAGAGGTGACCGAGCAGATTGTGGCCACCGCCTTCGACTTCGCCCAGCTGTGCGCCTCCACTGTCGACAACTGCATCACTGCCGACTATGCTGCCAAGAAGGCGGCCTACTACCAGGACTCGGCAGCCGAGCGCGAGAAAAATTTGGCTAAATAGATAAGAAAGAAGAATTTACATTATAGCATTATAAAGAAGATGAAAAAGCTGTTGATTGAAGAGTCATTTCCCACTTTGAAAAGCGACTTGAAGGCCTTGACCGATCAGGTGAAGCAGAGTGGCGAACTGCCTGATATGGAAGCCCTCGACCCGGCCGTGGCCAGCGACTTGCGTCTGTGGTATGTGAAATATCTCATGCTTCACGATCGGCAGCACGACGCTGCGATGAGCATCGACGAGATGGTGTTTGACGACAGTGTGGCCTCGTTCCCGCTGTTGCACCACGCCTGGCTGTGGCTGGCGCGCATGTCGCTCTTTATCGACAGCAACGACTACATGCTGGCCCTGGGCAGCGCCGAGAATGCCCTCAACGTGCTGGTCAACGTCACCACCAAGCGCAGCGAGGACTTCCTGGGCATCGTGGCCTCGCTGCTCTACAACCTGGCCTACATTCACAACAAGACCGACGACAACGCCCGCGCCGTGAAGGAGCTCACCAAGAGCCAGAAGCTCTTTGAGCGCCTGGTGAAGCGCAACAACGCCCGCTTCTCGCCCATGCTGGTATATGCCGTAGAGGCCTCGACCACCATCTTCAAGTCGCACATCAAGCAGATGAACGTGTTTGCCCACTACCAGACCACCACCGAGCTCTACACCGCCATGCTGGGCGACAAAGACTCTGAGAAGGTGCGCATTGCACTGGCCAACCTCGTCGACTCGCTGCGCAACGAGGGCGACCTCATGCTGCAGATGGGCAACGCCCGCAACGCTGTGAAATTCTACACCAAGGCCCTGCGCTATCAGAAGAAGATAAGCGACACCATGGGTCACAAGGAGCTGGTGCTCTCGATAAGCCTGGCCAAGGCATTGCTGCGACTGGTCAACCGCCGGGCCGCCGCCGAGCAATTGCTCAACTCGCTCCTGCCCCTGGCACAGCGCCTTGAGGCCACCGACGAGATTGTGGAGATCGAGCAACTGCTCAACAACCGCAACAAGAACAGCAACATCATGAGCATGCTCAAGGGCATGTCGTGATTTAACCACTTTTTCAATCTATACTGTCATGAAAAAGAAAAGCATGCTCGACTTGCACCGCATCACGGCCGCCCAGTTTAAGCAAGTGGAGAAAATACCCGTCACGGTCGTGCTCGACGACGTGCGCAGCGAGATGAACGTGGGCAGCGTGTTTCGCACGGCCGACGCCTTCATCATCAATCGCATCGCCCTGTGCGGCATCACGGCCGTTCCGCCCATGCCCGAGATACACAAGACCGCCCTTGGCGCCGAGTACAGCGTGGAGTGGAAGCACTATGCCACCGCCCTCGATGCCGTGCAGGAGTTGCGCAGCGAGGGCTACACCATTTGCGCCATCGAGCAGGTGCACGGCAGCGTGAGCCTCGAGCAATTTGAAATCAAGCGTGGCGTGAAATACGCCATCGTCTTTGGCAACGAGGTGAGCGGCGTGAGCCAGGCCGTGGTCGACGCCAGCGACTACTGCATCGAGCTGCCCCAGTGCGGCACCAAGCACAGCCTCAACATTGCCAACACGGCCGCCATCGTCATGTGGCACTTCTTCCACCACCTCAAGCTCAACCCGTAACCGCCCGCTACACCGCAGCTTAGGTTGCAATTGCGGTGAAATACTATAGTTTTTGATAGTTTTAAAAATAATCGGGTTGCGAAATAGAAATTTTTTATTACATTTGTCGCTTGCAAAAACAATTGCAAGCGATTGAATTGTTTTGCTATGTTGGGAAATATCGATTAAGATTGAAACGATGAGCACGATAATTAAACTAATTTGCCTGCTATGCTGTGTCTTTGCCTGTGCGCTCCCGTCATGGGCAGGTTCGACAACTTATTACTTCAAGGTTACTGCCACGGCCGCGCCAACGGGTTACGGCAAGGTTTATGTGTCCGAAAACAAGGTGGATGCACCAGCCGATGGTGACTGGAAGGAAGAATCCTCTGCCACGGGCAGTGCAAAAAGTACCGGTAGTGCTGCATCCAAGTCGTTTTTGCTTTATGCCAAGCCCATTGATGGCTATGTGTTTGTGAACTGGACCAAGGGTGATGGAACTATACAAGGTTCATATCAGAAGCTGAGCACGGGAGTTTTAACCAGCAGTAATAAAGAATCGAGTAATCCTGCAACGTTTACCTTCACTGCCCATTTTGCCAAAGCTGGTGCTGTGGTGGTGAAAACAGCCGATGAAGATGAAGCACTAGGTGATGCATCGATCGACAAACCTACCAACGTTGTGGGCGACCAAGTGACCCTTACAGCCAAGGCCAATATTTTTGCTGGCCGATTCACTGGCTGGACCACACCCAGTGGCTTGGTGGTGAAGGACAACCCCTACACCTTCACAGTGACCGAGGCCAACAAGGGCACCTATACTGCCAATTTTGAAAAAATAGATATCTCGACGACTGGCATCTATTGCTATGTATATAATAAGAAGACCAGCCTCAGTTTGGGATTGATGGGTATTTCAGAAAAGACGGTGAGCAGTTCTAACCGTTATCTCACGAACTCAATCATGCTACTCGGTAACAGTAACGATCTCATGCGCTCGTCGCCTGCCTTTGTGCTGAAGTTGACAGGATCTCCTGATGGAAGTGGAGGTCTTACAGAGGCCAGACTTGAGGCTCAAGGCATGAGAAGCAATACAATTGCAAAGAAGACTTTTGAATTTACCAACCAAGGTGACCACTATTATATACAAGGGTCTGCAGGATCAGTGAATGGTTATATGGTTGATTTCTCTGATGCTGTAACGCAAGAGGAACACTTTGGAAAAACGTATCATCCAGGAATTTACAATGGTGCCAATGAAAAGGATGCATCCTATCACTGGGTGATTTCGCCCATTACCGAGAATAGCAAGGACCTTTGTTTTGGCGCTAAGCCATCGGCGAAGACGGTCGACAAGAATGGAAAGTACTACACCACCATGTACACTGCCTTCCCCTATCGCTGCCTCGATGGGGTGAAAGCCTATGTGGTGAGCAGTGTCGACGAGACGAGCCACAAGGTGGAACTCACCGAGATTACCTCGGGCGAAGTGCCATCGAAGACTCCCGTCATTTTGGAATGCGCCACTACCAGCCCCACCACCAACCGCCTGCTGCCCCTTGTGACTGAGCCTGCCGCCATCGAGGGCAAAAACCTGCTCAAGGGCGAGATTTGGCTCAAAAACGAGAATAAGACCGAGGCTGAGTACCGCACCAAGTTTGACAGCACAACGATGCTGGTGCTGAGCAACGACACCCTTGCGTTCAGAAACAAGAACAACACCGATGTGCTGGCCGGAACAGGCAGTACCGGTACCTTGACCTACATCGCCAACAACACCTGCTACCTGCAGCTTGACGATGCCACAATGAGCGGAGTCACTGACTTTAGCATCGAGAAGAACTCGAGCACAGAGGCCCAGGAGACCACCCTGGCCGACCTGAGCAAGAAGGAGGCCGATGGCACCACGCTCTACAAGCTCACGGGTGAAGACTTGCAGTGTGTGACCACAGTGGCCGACAAAAACTACATTGTGGTGAAAGACGGCGGCCACTCGATTGAGACCACCAAAAACTCCCAGGGCTATAGTGAGTATATCATAGCCTCGTACTACAACGGCGAGCGGAACGGCAAGTTGCAGACCGACTATGACCAAAGCAACTGGATCATGGTGGACCTCTCGGGCATCACCGGTGCCATAGCCGGCGACTACCGCAACCACAAGATTACCTCGATCACCGGCACCTATCAGGTGAATGAACCTCGCTTCAAGGCCACCAGGATTGAGATGGGCGACGCCACTGCCGCCTACAAGCCCAACCACTATATTGCCACCAACTTCATGACTACCTACAGCGCCGACGGCACTGGCAATGCCGTGGCCGATGTGGAGGGCAACAAGTTCTACTTCATGAACCCCAAGGACGACGAGTGGGCCGTGGTGGCCTGGGCCGTGTGGGACAAGGCTGCGCAGGCCTTCTATGTCCCTGCTCGGGATAAGGAAAACAACAAGCACGGCTTCACTGGCGGTTTCAATATCGACCTGAGCTACAACGAGGGCAATGTGGCGAATACAAGCGACCTCGATGACAAATATGACAAGGGCAGCAACGTGTACACCTTCTTGGCATTGATCAAGAAAAATGCGGCAAACACAAGTGCCGATAGCCGCCGCAAGGCAGTAGTGACGCCCGCGACCGGTGCTGTGAGCAGCACCTACACCATCTACCCGCTCGAGCTCGATGCAGCAAGCGTGGTCACCGTCGTGAGCGACGTGACTGCCAGCAAGACGGTGAAGAGCGTGACCTACTACAACACCCTGGGCATGGCCGGCCCCGAGCCATTCGGTGGCCTCAACATCGTGGTCACCCGCTACACCGACGGCACCGCTACCACCCGCAAAGTGTTGCATAGATGATGCCGCAACGCATTGCAGGATAGGGCAAAATTCACCACAATAATTGCCAAAATGGAGGTAAAAACGCTGAATATTTTGATTATAAATTATTTTTACATAATTTTGCTCGATTTTCGGCTTATAGGACCAACCAGATAAAATATTTAATTCTTATCTAAAATTACCCACCGTTCGGTAACCTTTTAGTAGTATTAAACAGGAAATAAAAAAATAACATATAAAAGACAGTTTGATTTCATGAAAAAGATTATGATTTTGGCAGCAGCAGCTGCCCTCATGAGTTTTGGAGGAAATGCCCAGACCACGAAGTATGAAGGTAATGGTACTGGCACCTCAACAGTAACGTACTCGACCGACCAAGAGAACCTTGTGCTGCGCACGGTGTCGGATGGCGAACAGCAAATCTACACGCGCCTCACGAGCAGCGACGGCAAGCGATATGTGAGCCTCTACAACTGGCTGGTCGATTGCCTGGTAAAACCCAGTGATTTCAAGGGCTACATCACCCGCAATGGTGTGGCCGGCACCGCCGTTGAGGCACTGCCACCTTATGCACAGATTACCAACTTGTTCCTCACGGGCAAGCTCACCTTCAACGACACCTATTGCAACGGCACTACGATGAAGGGCATCACCTACATTCAGGACTTCACCGGCGACTCGCTCGATACCCAAAGTCTGCGTGCACCCTACGAGAGTGTGATTTCCTCGCTCATGCAGAGCAACGCATTTGCTAGCGACTACACCCTCGACGGCACCACCCGAGTGGGTGCCGACTGCAACTTCACCAAGAATGGCGCGGTTGAGGACTTCTATCAGAACCACTTCTCCAAGCCCTATACCTACACAGGCCAAACTGGCCTGCGTGTGTCGGCCAACTTGCAGAATACCAAGGATATGGAGTTTATCTATAACTGCACCAGCGTGAGCGCCGATCGCAAGAAACCTATCGTGTATCGCGGCTATGGTGATTTCTCCGATAATGGCACGACCACTACAGTGAGCCCCACGATTGTGTCGTCGAGCGAGTACTACAATGTCGATGACTTTGGCAATCGAGAAATACCCTTCGCTATCGAGCACGCTCTGCCCGCCTTTGGTCTGAACTATTTCACCAACGATATCAAGGGTACCGTGACCCTGATGCACAACGGCAGTCAGCAAAGCACCGACTTTGCCCCCGACACCACTTACCAGCCCAACGGTCTGCCCATCGTGCGTCTGCTCGACCGCACCACCCACACCTACATCATCCCCGATGGCAAGACGGCCCTCAACAGCAGCCACGCAGCCGAGGTGAATGCCGACGGTTCCTACTCGTTCTCGGCTCTGAACCCCGCTCACACCTATCAGCTTTCGTTTGCCAGCAACAACTACGGCTACTACGAGGTGAATCCTATTAATTTCACCGAGGATGAGACCAATGCTGCCACAGTGAAGACCACCAGCGACACCTTCGATCAGAACTATGCTGGCAAGCTCAACGATGTGGTAGTCAATGTCACCTTCAGCCTGAACGACTCTCCTACTGGCGTCAACGACGTGGAGGCTGCCAAGCAAGTGAGCAGCGTGCGCTACTACAACCTGCAAGGCCAGCAGAGCGCTACCGCCTACGACGGCCTGAATGTGGTAGTGACCACCTATACCGACGGCACCACCACCACCCGCAAAGTGATGAAATAATACTGAAGATATAGTTAAACCAAAATGTGGGGACCGGTCTTGTACTGGCCTCCACATTTTGCTTTATAGGGGTGGGCATTGTTGCGCCTTGTGTGTCCTTTTTCATAGCAACATGGGGGTGGATTGAAATTTATTGATTAATTTTGCGTGTTATGTGTCGCAGGCTATACTTGAAGATATTGATGATGGCTGTGCTGCTCCTTGTAGTGGCAGGGCAGGCCGCAGGCCAGCAGCGGTGGAAGCCCATCGCTGTGCCGTGGACCGACAGCAGCGCCCTCAAGCCCGACAGCAGCAACTTTGTGACCGCCAGCTTCATCGTGATCTCGCCAGGCGAGGAGATATATTCCAACCTGGGCCATGCCACCCTGCGCATGGAGTGCCCCAGCTACAAGTTGAACTACTGCTTCTCGTTTGAGACCGACATCAAGCCCGAGGATTTTCTGCGCTTCTTTGCCGGCGAGGCCAACGGCCACATCGTGGCTGTGCCCACGGGCGAGTTTCTTGCCCCCTACAAGCAGGAAGGCCGCCAGGTGAAGCAATATGTGCTCAACCTCACTCCCCACGAGAAGCAAGAACTGTGGCGCATGCTCGACAACGACATGGTGAGCGACGAGCGCCGCAAGTTCAACTTCCTGGCCAACAACTGCGTGTCGATAAGCTTCGGCATGGTCGAGGACTGCCTGATTGAGGAGCACATCGACTATGTGTGGCCGCAGTGCATGACGCTCGACAATGGCGACTACGTGCGCTACTTAATGAAGAAATCGCCATGGATGAGATTTTTATCAATCACCTTGTTGGGAACTGAGAGCGATGTGACGTGGGACAATCACGATCGCCTTGCTCCGTCGGTCTTGATTCCCATCGAGCAGAAGTCGCGCATTGTGGGTCTCGACGGCACGTCGCGCCCCGTGCTCACCGGCAAGTCGCTTGAGTTGCTGCCCTTGCGCCACCAGCTCTCGCCTGCCAGCAAGGCGAGCCCCATGGTGGTGTTTGGCTGCCTCTTCTTGCTGGTGCTCATCATCACCGTGCTCGAGTGGAAGCCCGGCTTGAAGCGGCCCGCCCGCATCACCGATGCTGTGTTGCTCGCTGTGCAGACACTGGTGGGCCTGTTGCTCATCTACATGAGTTGCGTGGCCAGCCTCTTTGGCACCCATTGGAACTGGTATCTCATCCCCTTCAATCCGCTGCCCGCCTTGATTTGGCTCATCGGGCGCCGTCGCGCGCACTTCGGCAAGGTGTATCTGCTCTACACCGTCGTGCTCGTGCTCTTTATTCTCGCCACGCCCCTCAGCAGCCAGCTCGACTGGGAGCACCAGCTCGTCACAGCCACCCTGGCCCTGCGCACCGCATCGTGCTACCTGGCTTACCGTCGACAACGCCAAGCCGCTCATCCCCATCCCCACCACAAGCACCGCGGCTAGAGAGCCGGCCCCACAACAGGGGATGATAAACCAATTGTTGCGATGCGTGCAGGATGATGCATTGTCACAATTTTTTGGGGAAAACGTGGTAAATTTTAAATTATTGATTAAATTTGCCGAAGAGGGAGTATTGCTGGCTTTATATGTGAATGCGTTACATGCGCGGTAATGCACGAGGCAATGCGCCGAGCTATTGTTTTGTAAACTTTGAAATAATTATATATAAACCATTTTTACTATGAGAAGATTTTGTCTTTTCCTGTGCTTTGCGGCTATCGTGGCGAGCGCTGGTTGGGGCCAAGCCCTGAAACAGGCCACCGTGAGCGATACCCGCATGCATCCCACTATGCCACAGGAGCTTGAGGCCACTGGTGCCACAGCGGTTGCCGAGTTGGCCGTGAGACCTCCTGCCCTGCCTGCCCGCAAGGCGGCAGCTACAAGCCGCAAGGCATCGATAGCCGACTCGCTCACCCTGGGCGAGATCGACGTGAGTCTGACCGGCACCAAGACCCCCCGTGCAATTGTGCGCACCAAGGCCTATGGCACCAACAAAGCCTACATCTACAACATGTGGGGCTTTGGCGACACGCTCAAGGCCACCTACGACCAAGCGGCGGGCACCATAAGCATCACACCGGGACAAATCTACAACCATGCCACCTACGGCCCCATCTGGATATGCCCCTACGATGCAACGGCCAAGACCTATTCTACCACAAGCCCCATCACCGGCACCATCGCAGCCGACGGCACCATCACGCTGGGCGGCTGGGGCGTGTTTGTGACTTCGGGCCAGTACAAGGGCGGCGCGTTTGCCCTCTACAAGGGCAGCGAGCTGCTGCACACCAACGCTGTGATGCACGACACCCTCTACAACAGTGAGAACCCGACCTCGCGCGCCACGGTGGTGAGCTATCCCGTGTATCTCTACAAGGCAAGCGACGATGAAGTGAGCATTGTGAACTTCAGCAGCACCGGCGCCGTCGTTGAGGCAGTGCTCAACCCCGACAAGAGTGTGACCATTGCCCCGCAGCGCGTGCTCAGCAACAGCTACTATGGCGACTTCTACTGCTACAGCCACGACTGGAGTGTGAACTCATCCAAGCTGGGCACCATCACCGCCACCGGCACCGCCACCAGCTGGACGCTGGGCGGCTGGGGCATCTTTGCGCGCACGAGCACCAACGTGTATGCCCGCGGCTACTGGAACAGCAAGATTGAGTTTGACGACGGCACCGTCACCTATCCTCAGGCCAAGGAACTCACCTGGACGGGCAGCGGCACCCAGGCCGACCCCTACGTGATCACCACCCTCGACCAGCTGCAGGCCTTTGCCCAAAGCGTGAATATGGGCCAGAGCTATAAGGACAAATACATCGCCCTGGGCGCCGACATCGACATGAGCACCCTCGCCGAGTCCTATCACCCCATAGGCACCGCCGACCGCCCGTTCAATGGCACCTTCGACGGACAAGGCCACACCCTGAGCGGCTGGACCCACACCTCCTATGACGAGTCCTATCAGGGCATCTTCGGCTACGCCGGCCCCCACAGCACCCTGAAGAATCTCAATATCACAGGCGCCTCGTTCACCAGCTACGGTTCCAACTCGGGCACCCTGGTGGGCTACACCGCTGGCGCCGTGAGCGACATCACCGTTACCACTACCCAGGTGAATCACCAGAATAGCTTGGGCGGCGGCGTGATAGGCGCCTTCAACGGCACCACGGCCACCAACCTGAGCTTCAATGGCACCATGCAAGGCCAGGGTGAGACCGGCGGCGTGATAGGCGAGGTGAGGGGCGGCACCGTCACCGGCCTGCAGTCGCATGGCAGCGTGAGCGCCAGTGCCATCTTCACGAGCTTATACAATGGCGTGGGCGGCTGCATAGGCGGCACCGTGCACCGCACCGACGTGCACATCAGCCACTGCTACAACGACGCTATGGTGAGCACCACGGCCAGCGCTGCCATGACTGGCGGCGTGGTGGGCAGCCTCGCCATTGCCAATCTCTCGCAATGCTTCAACCTGGGCCCGGTGAGCGCTGCCTGCGCCACGAGCATCGATTATACCGGCACCGTGTCGCAAGTGGGTGCTGCCGGCGGCGTGGCCGGTCGAGTGTATGGCGCCACAATGACCGACTGCTACAACAGCAACATCGTGATCAACGCGGGCAACGGCGAGCGCGTGGGCGGCCTGCTGGGCTACGTGGTGACCCCCATACGCAGCTATGTGAACGGCCACTTGGTGGGCTTGACCAACACCTCGGCAATCGCCACCTGCTACAACAGCGGCGAGGTGGTGACCCCCACCATGCACGCCACCCAAGGCTTCTATGGCACAACCTATGCCGACAGCATCTTCACCAACTGCTACTTTGACCAGCAGTTGACCGGCAACGTGATGCCCGACCTCACCGCCTCGTGCATCAAGAAGACGGCCGAGCTCACCACCGCTACCCTGCCCCAGGGATTCTCGAGCAGCGTGTGGACCGCTACCCAGGGCCTCTATCCCGAGTTGAAGCACTTTGCCTCGCTGGCCGAGTCGAAGCTCTCCATCTCGCCCCTCATGCTCGCCGGCAGCGAGACCACCCGCAAGGTGAAGAGCGCCTTTGCCGTGTCGAGCGTCAACGATATCGTGTGGCGCATCTACACCAACTCTACCTTCACCACCCAGTCGACCGGACTGGTGATGAGCGGCGACAGCGTGAAAATCAACAATGTGAACTCCAGCGAGGTGATGGTGGCACGCATCAACGGCAACGACAAGCTCGTGAAGATGGTGATGCTCGAGACGGTGAATCCCACCGCCTTCCGCGGCAGCGGCACCCAGGACGACCCCTACCTGATAAGTGACAAGGATGACTTGATCAAGCTCAACGACGGCGTGGTCAACAACGCCCAGAACTATGAGGGCGACTACTTTGTGCAAACCAACGACATCGACCTCGAGAATGCCACCGACTTTGTGGGCGTGGGCGCCGATGGCGTGAGTAGCCACAACTTTGCCGGCACCTACGACGGCCAGGGCTACACGATACATCGCCTCAACATCGCCGGCGTGGGCTTGAATGCCCAAGGCCAGGCTCAAGCCAGCCTCTCGCGCCAGCGTGCCGGCTTCTTTGGCTACCTGGGCGCTGCCGCTGTGGTCAAGAACCTCAACATTGCAGCCGACTGCCACTTCTATGCCTACGACTATGTGGGTGCCATCGCCGGCTACAACAAGGGCACCATCGAGAATTGCCGCAACTATGCCGACGTGACCGCCGCCCACAACTATGCCGGCGGCATCGCAGGCTACCAGGACGCCAACTCGGTCATCACCGGCTGCTACAATGCCGGCACCATCACCGCCGGCTCCTCAGGAGCCTCGGGCATCGTGCCCTATAGCAAGGGCACTACCAGCTATTGCCAAAACGACGGCCTCGTGCACTGCGTGCATCTGCCCGACTATGAGACTGTGCTCACCAACGGCGCCAGCGGCATCGTGGGCTATGCCAGCAGCACCGCTGTGGTCACCGGCAACATCAATACCGGCAACATTGATGCCGAAGCCAGCACGGCAGGCATCATGCTCAGCACCTTCTCAGGCTCAACCTTCACGGCCAACATCAACTATGGCGTTGTGACCAATGCCAGCCCCGACCAGAGCTCGATAGGCGCCATCACCGCCCGCGACCTCACCACCGTGGCCGACGGCTACACCGTGAGCGCCAACTACTACGACAAGCAGCTGGGCTACTACGGCGCCGCCTATGCAGCCCCCTACAAGGGCATGATCGCACTCACTACCAGTGCCCTCACCAGCGGCAAGGCGCTCGAGGGCCTCGACTCGGCCCAGGTCGATTTCACAGCCGGCCTGTATCCTGTGCTCAAGAAATTTAAAGACGAGCCTATGGCCGACGCTCACCGCCGCATGGTGGTGACCCTGCCCAGCGATGAGACGATCGACGACGTGCGCACCGCTGCCACGCTGGCCGACACCGCAAGCTGGAGCCTTGTCCGTGCTCAGCAATTCAGCATCGACGGCAGCAGCCTGCGGGTGACCCTGGCAGGCGACAGCGCCCTGCGCGACACCCTCACCGCCACCCTGGGCGGCTACACCAAGGTGATACCGCTGCGCGCCCAGCCCATTGCCTTCGCCGGCAGCGGCACTCATGACGATCCCTTCCAGATACGTTCCAAAGCCGACATGCTGCTCCTGGCCCATTACACCAACGATGAGTATTACCCCTTCACCGGCCGCTACTTCAAGGTGATGAACGACATCGACTTCGGCTCGACGGCCTATGTGCCCGTGGCAGTGCTCTCTCACAAGCTCGACGCCGACTTCGACGGCAACGGCAAGAAATTCACCAATATCAACTACACCAGCGACTACAAGCTCTCGACCGGCAACTACTTTGCCCTGATAGGCAATGTGGGTCCCAACGGACGCGTGCACAATGTGAACCTCGCGAGCGGCTACATGGCCGCCTATGGCCGCACGGGCGCTATTGCCGGCCTGGTATATGGCACGGTCGAGGATTGCGAGAACCACATCACCGTGTCGACTACCCGCGATGTGGGCTTCGGCGGCATCGCTGCCTGCGTGATGGGCGGCGGCAAGGTCGCAGGCTGCAAGAGCTATGCCAAGTTTGAGCCCAAATACAACTATGTGGGTGGTATCGTATACTCGGTGCAGCGCGGCGGCACGGTAGAGAATTGCGAGAACTTTACCGACATCGATGTGAATTATAGCAACGTGGGTGGCATCGCTGCCATGAATGCTGGCACGATACGCAACTGCGTGAACCATGGCAACCTGCGCGCAAGCTCGGCAGTAGGCGGCATCGTGGGCGTCTCGGAGGGTGGCGACTCGCTGCTCTATTGCCACAACGAGGGCACCATCACCTCCAAGAGCCGCTATGCGGCCGGCGTGCTGGGAGCCACTACCTCCAAGACCGACTCGATCGTGATCACCGGCTGCTACAACACGGGTGCAGTGAGCGCCTCGCACTATGCCGGCGGCATCACGGGCTACAGCTATGTGAAGACCTTTGTCGACAGCTGCTACAACACGGGCGACATCACCACCACCGCCACCAATAGCGCCGGCATCGTCTCGTGCATCAATCAGGCTGGCACCATCACCCATTGCTACAACACCGGCGTGGTGATAGCAGGCGGCAACTATGCAGGCGGCATCGTGAGCGACACCTACGATGAGGACCTGCTGATCGATCATTGTGCCAACTATGGCAACGTGATGGGCTCGGGCATGTATGCCGCAGGCATCTTGGGCGCAGCCCGTGGCACCACGCAAAATGTGGTGAACTACGGCAACATCGAGGGCGACAGTTACCCGGCTGGCATCGCGGGCTATGCCGCTGGCTCTAAATTTATCAATTGCGCCAACTATGGCGACGTGACCATGACGGGAACCTCGAGAGCGACCGCTGTGGCTGGCGGCATCGTCGGGCTCAACACCTCGTCGATACTCACTGCCTGCTACAACCTGGGCAACGTCACGGGCACAGCCTACACCGCTGGATTGATGGGCTTAGGCCGCCACAACACCTCCTATGGGCCTCTCAACGTGCGCAGCTGCTACACGGCAGGAACCGTGAAGGGTCCCGACGACAGCCACATGAGCCATGTCACTCAGAGTTCGACCGAGGAGATGACCTTCGACAGCGTGTACTACGACATCGATGTGAATCCCGCAGTGCCCGTCTCCAATAAGGACTCGGAGTGCACAGGGCTTGCAACTCGCCAAATGGTGCATGCAGCCTTGGGCGATGCCTATATTGAGCGCGAGGGCATGTATCCCGTGCTCGCCGAGCTTGCCGACAGCGCCCTGAGCAACTGGTATGCAGCCACCGTGGTGCTGCCCGAGGGTTGCACTGCCGACAGCGTGACCACCGCCTTCACCGTGGGAGCCCCCGAGGGCACCACCTGGACGGCCACACCGGCCATCGTGAACTTTGAGGGCACGCACGCCACGCCCACCCAAGTGGGCGAGGTCACCATCACCAAGACCTATGGCACCCACTCGCGCAGCTACCGCCTCAATGTGAAGGCCGTGCCCAGCGGGGTGACCGATGTGAACACCAGCCAGGCTGCTATCGTGGGCCGCGAGTACTTCAACCTCAACGGCCAGAGTCTGGGCCAGAAGCGGCCCGAGGGCGCTGGCATCTACATCGAGCGCGACCGCTACAGCAATGGCGCTGCACAGGCCCGCAAGATTGTGGTGAAGTAGCCCGCCGCTCGCCCGGCGGTGTGAATGCATCGCCTGGCCCTAACCTAAAAATTGCCCGCCGCAATGCCGACCCCCAAGCCGGGGCACACATTGCCAGCGGGCAATTTTTTTGCTTTTTTTACAAAAAAACGGTGTCGATAATGTAGTTTTGCAGTGGCGCACAGCGTCAATTAATGTGTAAGAACTCACGCAGAGAATGGAGATGAATGAAACATTGGAAACGCGGTTCCAAAAGTTGGTGAAGGAGCACAAGAGCACCATCTACTCGGTGTGCTACATGTTCTCGAGCGACCCCGACGAG
>OMUK01000060.1 GCA_900314215.1 uncultured Prevotellaceae bacterium | reverse complement strand
CCGCAGGGTATAGACTTAAAAACCTTAAATCTATACCTGAAGACACCGAGGGGCCAGGGGGCGAGAAGCCCCCTCGACAATCAGTATTTGTACATCAATCATCATAGTAAGTTAAAAAACATGAAACGTTGAAATTTTCCCGGTAATTTCCTTGTTTTTTGAACATAGGAAGCCAGGGCCGCACCCTGCCAGTCACCACAACATTTTTGCTGGACGAGCATGAGGGTTGCCACCCTGCCAGTCAGCACAACATTTTTGCTAGACAGCCAAGCATCACGACATCATCACCTAACGGCCGGCCACCACAACATTTTTTCGGACGGCCAGGGTTGCACCATGCCAGTATCCCATGAAACAACATCATTGCCGGACAGGCGAGGGCCGCACCCTGCCAGTTGCCACAAATCAGCTAAAAATAAGGTCAATCAAGTGGCCGTGTGATTTTTGTGAATAAAAACTACTCAAAAAGTTTGGAATATGGGAAAAAAACTTTATATTAGCAATGAATTGATGGTCGCAGGTTTGGTAGCGGGCATTCCCGGATGGGCATGAGATAGGAGGTTCGAGTCCTACCCAATTCATTTAGGGGCGTAAGCCCCTATTTTATTTTATGTTGCCATCTGATTTGGGCCGTGTTTTTATATAAAAGCTGTGACATTTATGGCATTTGGTGAAAATGGCAGCACTCTTGTGGCTAATCACAACAAGAAGAAGAAACCGCCCAGTTCCTGCCATGCCGACACAAGCCAGGCATCCACCAGGGTTTGGGGGCATTTATGACAATCTGTAATAATTGGTTGCACTAAATTGAATACTTTTCTTTGCATTTTCAAGAAAAAACCTTAAATTTGTAATTGTGAACTTTAAAACTGGGCAGCTATGAAGCAAATCAAGCTACTTACCATAACATTCAAAGAAAAAATCAAGGCCAGTGAGACACCGCTGCTGCGAGGAGCAGTCATCCACTCGATGCAAGAGGAAAGCACGCTGTTTCACAACCACTTGGAGGGCAACAAGCTGCGCTATTCCTATCCGCTGATACAATACAAGGCGCTGCACGGCCAGGCGGCGATTGTGTGCCTGGGCGACGGGGCCGACGCCATAGGAGAATTCTTCTCGGCCGAGCCCAAGGCGCTGCGGATCGGGCACAGGCACATCTCACTGGAGGTGGAGAGCATCAACGCCCGGGAGCACGACATTGCAGCGACGCAAGAGCCTCGCCTCTACCGGCTCAAGCGCTGGATGCCGCTCAACCAGGCCAACTACCGCACCTACCACTCGCTCGAGGGCATAGGCGACAAAATACTCTTCTTGCAACGCATGCTCACGGCCAACATTCTGTCGTTTCTCAAGGGCATGGGCATACACCTCGACGAGCGGCTCGAGGTGACGATCACACGGCTCACCCCGCTGCATGGCGTGAGCTTCAAGGGCGTCAAGGTGATGGCCTTCGACGCCGCGTTTAAGTGCAACATCGCTCTGCCCCACCACATCGGCCTGGGCAAGGGCGTGAGCCTGGGATACGGCACACTGTGTGGCGACAAAGCTCAATACAAAGACAATGCTTAAACACAACACGCAATATGGCAAAGATTTTAATTTCATTTTTAGGCACATCGAGGCCTGAAATCCGAGAGTATGCGCCGGCTAAATACCGATTTGACGACGGCGCTATCCACGAGACCACCTTCATTGCCAAGGCCCTTGCCGAGCACTACCGGGTCGACAAGATCATACTCATAGGCACAGCCAAATCGATGTGGGAAGAGGTGTACCGCGTCTTCGCCCAAGAGAGGCAGGCCAAAGTCGACGATATATATTTCAAGATTGCCGAGGCCTGCGACAAGGCCAATCACACCACGCCGCCACAGGTGCCTTGCCAAGCCGACATCGAGGGCGCCCTGGGCAACGGCTCCAAGGTGGTGCTCATCAAGTACGGCCTCAACCAGGAGGAGATTGAGTACAACTCGTCGCAGGTGCTCTCGATCGAGGACATGCTGGACAAGGGCGACGAGGTGACCGTCGACATCACCCACTCGTTTCGCTCGCTGCCCATGATACTGATGAATACCCTGATTTACCTGCAAAACGTGAGCCAGAAGCACATCAAGATTGAGCGCATCACCTATGGCATGTTCGAAGTCACCCGCGAGCTGGGCTACACCCCCGTGGTCGACCTGAGCTACTTGCTAAAGATGAACGACTGGATATCGGGGGCCTACGCCTTCTCGCAATTTGGCCACGCCGAGAAGATTGCCAGCCTCATGGAGGACGAAGACAAGGACGTGGCAAAGCGGCTCAGCAAGTTTTCCGACATATTGAGCCTCAACCACATCGCTTCGATCAAGGGTATGACGCAAGAACTGCAGGGCATCAAGAGCAAGAGCTACCGCACCAAGATGCCCGGGATGGTGGTGAATCCCACCGTGGGCGACTTTGTGAAGCGCTTCTCCACCGCCCGGTCGCAGTCGGCATTCCAGTACCGCCTTGCCCAGTGGCAATATGAGCACCACAACTACTGCTCGGCCTACCTCACCCTGCAAGAAGCCATTGTGACCTACTACTGCGAGCAAGAGGGGCTTGACTCCGACAACTACGACGCCCGAGAGCAGGCAAAAGAGAAATTGAACAATAAGAAAGCAACCGACCCGCTAACCAGGATCTACCGGAGCGTGAAAAAAACAAGAAACGGCCTGGCCCACTCCCTCGAGAACGACCAAAACTACAAGCATATGGTCAACAACCTGCGCGACAACCTCGCAAAACTGAACAACATAATACAATAAAATACCTATTTCAATATGGAAAAAATCAGAAACAGCATCTATCTAAAAGCGTTGCTACATTGCATTTCTGGAGATTCCACTGATGGCATCTATGAGCTTGTTGCACCACACATCGAGAAATCGGTTATGGGCGACAAGCATATCGATGAAATCATCGCGCGGGCTTCAGAACTGTCGGCTGGCATCGACGATGGAAATTCCATGCAAGTCAATAAGAACTGGACGGGATCTTCCACACGCATGCTAGCTTTGGCCGAGAGCATAGGTGGCAACAAAAGCAGGCACTACTACATGCCCGACAAGCCATTAGGCATAGGCAAGGATTGCTTTCCTTCTACGACTTTTGACAAAGCTCCAAACTTCGGCGCGCTCAAGTCATCATTTGTAGAAGAATTGCGCAATGCGAGTGACAAAAACACCGACGCATTCATTGCCACCTTGCTATGCATGCTCGAGAAGTATGCGGTAAATGTGCCCGCACTCACCGATGCCGAGACCGACGTATCGCTCTATGACTTTGCCAAGGTCACGGCAGCGCTTGCCGTCTGCTTGCATGATTGGGAGCAAGAGGGCAAGCCAGAGTCCCATCCATTCCTCTTGATCGGAGCTGACTTCAGTGGCATACAAAGATACATCTATCAGATAATTTCCAAGTATGCGGCAAAAAATCTGAAGGGGCGCTCTTTCTATATCAGGCTCCTGTCGGATGCCGTGGTCAGGATGCTACTTAGCAAGCTAGCACTGTATGATGCCAACATCATCTATAATTCCGGTGGTGGTTTTTATCTCATTGCTCCCAACACCGAAGCTACGGTGAGAGGCCTTGAAGAATGCAAAAAGGAACTGGAAGAAAAAATGTTTTTGGCCCACGGCACAACTTTATATGTGGCTCTCGACAGTGTGGAAATGTCGACTAGCGACTTCACCAAGCAAAGCGACACATGCGGCCTGTCAAGAGTTTGGACTGAGCTATTCAAGAAGCGAGAGCAGCAAAAGTTCAGCAAGTTCTCATCCATTCTATCCTCGAAATACGATTTAATCTTCGAGCCAAAGCTGGGCAAGACTCCGAAGTTCGACGTCGTTACGGGCGAAGAAATCACAGGCAGAGCCCAGAAGAATGCAGTCGGAGACATATCTAAGCTCAACGACCAGCAGCAAAAGCTGGGCACAGCCTTAAAGGAAACCATCTTTATTGTGGCCGCGAAGCAACCACTTGATGGGATTCCTGATGACATATTCGGAATGGAACCGGCCGGATTGGGCACGTGGTATTATTTCTTAGACGAAAAGGCCTATAACAAATATAGCCATTGTTTAAGCAATTGCACCATAACACGCCTCAACGACACAGAATTAAATTCACGATACACATCGAGCGACTCCTGCACTAAAATTGATTTCTACGGAGGGAACCATTACAACGGAAAAACTTTTGACGCATTATGCGACTTTGGCAAAAGAGAATTCTCCAGATTAGGCGTGTTGCGCATGGACGTGGACAACCTCGGCAGGATTTTCCAGCAAGGCATTCCACAGGCCAAAGTCACGCTATGCCGATATGCCGCGCTCAGCAGGCTCTTTGATTTCTTCTTCTCGGGCTATCTCAACACAATTTACGATGACCTGAATCCCCAGCATTCACAAATCATCTACAGTGGCGGCGATGACCTTTTCATTGTGGGAAGCTGGGACGTGATGATTGAAATGGCAGCGAGAATAAAACGCGATTTTGCCGACTTCACTTGCCACAATCCCAATTTCTCCATTTCTGGCGGCATTGCCATTGTAGAGGCCAAATACCCCATCATGAGTGCTTCACAAGAGAGTGAAAAAGAGGAAGAAAACGCCAAAACGCATGGTTCCGACAAGAACTCACTTTCTTTCTTGGGAGTCGCGCTCAATTGGGACAAAGAATACCCAGCTGTGAAGCATCTGAAAGACAGTATAGCCAGCATGACCAATCATGAAGACATGCTTGACAAAGCATTCATTTCAAAACTGCAACAACTGAACGAGCAAGCCCACATCAAGCAAAAAATGAGGAACGGCGTGATCTGTCATCAAGTGACAAATTACAGAATATACTGGCTTCTTGCCTACACGCTCAAGCGCATGGCCGAGAGGAAAAATGATAGAGAAGCAACTGCTCTGCTCACGCAATGCGTAAATGAAGTTTGCTCCTTCAATGGCAAAATAGGAGGAGAACCTATCACGACCAATTATCACCCCCTCGAGTTGTGGGCTTTCGCGGCAAGATGGGCTGAACTAGAATTAAGAACCAATAACCTTTTAAATTAAATTGATATGGCAAGAGATTTTAACAATGCGCATGGCCAATATAATTATAATAAACGGCCATCCCGCGACGAGAATCAATCCCAACAAAGTCTCGACATTACAGACGAGGCAGGAAATGTATTGAACTTCAAGAGTTCATGGATAACTGATGAAGCAGATCAAGACATGATAAATTATGCTGAGGCTGCAGGCAAGAAATTAAAAAAAGAAGAGTTTACCACATCGCAAATCAGAAATATCTTCGGTGAAATCAGACGAATTCAATCAGGTGGTTACACCAAAAACAAGGCATCATTTCTTCTGCTTCAGCCTAAAGTTGCCTATTTAGTCGGACGCAATAATAAAATATTGGGCATCAAGATTTTCAGGGACATCTTTGAGAAGGCTGCAAAGAGTGTTTCAGACGAGAAATCGTATCAAAACTTCTGCAACCTCATGGAAGCCATTGTAGCCTATCACAAATTCAATGGTGGTGAATAACAGAAACAACATTTATTTTTAAAACAACAACATCATGACAAAATTAATCAAGAAAATAGTTTATACCGGTCAAATCGAGCTTAAGACCGGACTTCACATTGGTGGTTCCAACACGGCAATGAACATTGGCGGCCCCGACAATTTTGTAGTTCGAAATCCTTTAAGCAACCTTCCTTACATACCAGGAAGTTCACTCAAGGGCAAATTACGCTCACTCTGCGAGTTATACAACGGTGAAGTGGGTCCCAAGGGAGGCCCAAGCAAAGATCCCTACTCCAAAGCAGGCAGTCTGTTTGGCATTGCCCCCAACGAGAAAGATGCGGCTGGTCATGCATCGCGCCTGATCGTGCGCGATGCTGAACTTGACATCAGCAACAAGGAAATCTTCAGCAATACCGACCTTCCTTACACCGAGAGCAAGACTGAGGCCAATATCGACCGCATCACATCGAAGGCCAACCCCCGCACCTTTGAGCGTGTGCCTGCCGGTGCACGGTTTAACTACGAGATGGTGCTCAACATCTTTGAAGGCGAAGATGAGGCTGAGCTCAAGGCCACACTGCGGCAAGCCATGAAGCTCTTGGAAGACGACTACCTGGGCGGCAATGGCTCTCGTGGCTATGGAAAGATAAAATTTGTGGAAAACAAAGCAGATGAAAGAACGTATTGAACATGCGACAATTCACCCGTATTATTCTTCACGACATGTCCCCCTTCCATATTGGGAAAGGCAGGGACTTTTACGACCTGTCGGAACAAGCAGTGTCGTCCGACTCACTCTCGGCCGCACTTGCTGCCCTCAGGGCACAGACAGGGAAAACTGAGGATATCGAGGATTTTTTGAATTCATTTGAGCTATCCTCGGCTTTTCCTTACTCACATGAGCATTACTTCCTGCCAAGGCTTTCAGGGCGAATCAACGTATACATCCCCCAACAGGACGAAGCTACCTACAGAAAGCAATTGAAACATATCAAATACATTGAGACTAATCTTTGGCGGCAGTTAACCTCGTCGCCCAAGCCGGTAGCCATCAACAAAGCGCAAATTTGCGGCAGCTACTTGCTGGGAAGTGTGGATTTAGATTTCAATCCACCCATCGCCACAGCAGTCACGCAAAGGGTTAAAGTGCCCCGCGAAGATGGACTGGATGCCGAGCCATTTTATTTCCAATGGAATTATGTGAATCCCGACGCTGGGTTGTACTGCCTGCTCAGGTGTGACGCGCCATTGAAAGATGAAATCATTCAGTTGTTTGAAGCACTGGGAGAAGCTGGCTTTGGGTCGGACAAGAACATAGGCGGCGGCCACTTCAAGGTCGAGGCCAAAGATATTGAAGTTGAAATGCCACAAGACGGCAATGCCCAAGTTGTACTGTCGACCTACATTCCCACAAACGATGAGATTCAATCGCTTAATCTCCTGAAATCCCGCTATGACCTGAAAAAAATAGGCGGTTTCATGGCTGGCAGCAATGAGGAGGAATTTAGGCACCTGCACAGGAAGTCGATCTATGCGTTCAACACGGGCTCGGTCTTTGCGACGACAGCCACCCTGGCGGGGCGCATTGTTGACCTTTCGCCCGACTGGAACAGCGGCAAAATGCACCCAGTGTGGCGAAGTGGCAAGGCCATTACCTTAATATTAAGTTATAACTATGAGTAAGATAAAAATAGAAACACTCTCATCGGTTCACATCGGCTCGGGCAACGAGTTGCAAGAGGGCCAAGACTTCGTAGTGACTGGCTCTGGTGAATACAAGGACATCACCGTGATTGATGTGAACGAGATGGGCCGTCGCATCGAGCCCAGGTATTACGACAACTGGGTGGCGATGATCAACAATGGCAAAAACATAAATGAAATTCTGAAGCGGTGTGCTCCCAACACCTCAATCGACGACATCACCAAGTATAAGATTGAGGACTGGGCCAATCAAGTTAAACATCGAGATGTGCTGAAAGAGCAAATACGCGACGGGAAAGGGCTGCCTTACATTCCCGGCAGCTCAATCAAAGGCGCTTTGCGCACAGCAATTCTTGCATCGATAGCCGATGGGAACCCCGGAAAAATCAATTCCTTCAATTTTCGCAATTTTGAGAAAGACAATTTTGGGAACATCAACAATAGCGTGTTTCGATTCATGCAAGTGGGTGATGCATTTTTTGAACCCGAAAGCGTCATCGCGACACGTGTCAACAGCCTAAACATTCGTGACAGCCAAGACGATCTACATGACGAAAAGATTAGCCAGCTACTCGAAGTGATCCGGCAGGGAGAAAGCAGCACTCTTGACTTGAAATTGGATATAGACCGATATCGAATATCAAAATGTCAAGATTCGAGCTTGGTTGCAATGCCCGATTGCATGCAGTCGCTTGGCAAGCTATTTGCCGCAGTCAATGCCCACACGATGCAATTGGTGCAGTCAGATATTGAGTTTTGGGAGGATCAAGAAAAAACAGGGGCCGAGCATTATGTTGACAACCTCAATGAAATTGTGAATGAAGCCAATACCTGCAAAAAGGGTAATGAATGCATATTGCGCGTTGGGGCTGGCTCAGGCTGGCGGTTCACAACAGGGGCATGGACAGAATCCCATGACTTTTTTGAAGATGAAGTCGTCCCAATGAGCAGAAGAAAATACAGAAATTACACTATGTACCCATTCCCCAAAACCAGAAGGGCTGAAGAACAAGATGACATGCTTTTGGGCTTCGTGAAACTTTCTATAACTGAATAATCTGGATTATGGGAAGGAAAGTGACAGCAAAATATGGATGTACATTTCGGGCATGCTGGGAGAAGACGATGCACAATCGCTCTTTGACGAGCTCACTAAATAGACAACGACGATGAGGATACTAATTTCACTATTGAGCGACTACTTGCAACCCAATTTCTTGCTTATCAAGGAACTGGAGGGGCAATACGACCAGCTGGTGTTTATGACCACAGCGGCCATGGAGAAGAAAAAGAAGCGCCACTACCTGCTAAGTGCTCTTGGCATCGACGCGGCACAGTCGAGGTGCATCGTCGTCGTGGAGGACAACTATGAGTACATCATCAATGAGCTCAACAAGCAAGCCTTCGGCAACGACGACGAGTACATCCTCAACATCACCGGCGGAACCAAAGTGATGTCGATTGCCCTTTATGAGTTTTTCAAGGACAAGAAGTCGAGTTTCTACTATGTGCCCATTGGCAAGAACGAGATTATGGACTTGAGGGCCCATACAATACGCACGCTCTCCTACCGGCTTAATTTGAAGGAATACCTCACGCTCAACAGTCTGCATTTTGAGTGTGACAACGGTTTCCTGCTGCCCCCCGAGACGGCTTACGCCACCTTTGAGCAGTTCCGCAAAAAACGATTTTATATTCCCTCCAAATGCAAAAACGCCCAAGCATTGCCCATGCCCGAAGAGCGGCGCTACTACGCCGGCGCATGGTTTGAGGACTACGTGTATCTGCGCATCAAGAATGACTTCAACTTGCACGACGGTGAGATTGCCAAATCGGTAAAAATCTATCGCGAGAGCTCTACAACCAACGACAACGAAATCGATGTGGCCTATGTGAAAGACAACATGCTGAGCATCATCGAGTGCAAAGTGAGCATGATTGGCAATCACTCTCATCCGAAAGATACAGTCGAAGAATACCTCTATAAAATTGCAGCCGTAGCCAAGGACTTGGGCATGCGTGTGAACTCCTACCTTTTCACCTTGCACAAGATGGAAACATTCAATGAGCTAACGCTCGATAACATTCATAAACGTGCATCAATACTCGGCATCAAGCAGATTGTGACGAGCGATGCACTGGTTAAAGATCGACTTAAACTTTAATAATCTGGATTATGGGAAGAAAAGTTTTTATTTCGGTGTTGGGGGCATCCAACTACGGGGAGTGTGAATATGTGAAAGGCGACTGCTCCTATGGCCGCACGCGGTTTATACAGGTGTCGACGCTGCGCATGCTCACTGCCGGCGGCGACTGGAATCGCGAGCGCGACGTGGCCTACATCTTGCTCACCGACGACGCCGAGAAGAAGAATTGGGCTGACGATGGGCAGACAGACCCGAAAACCCACGAGCCCATCAAGCAGGCAGGCCTGAAGAGCTGCCTGGATGGCCTGGAGCAGGAAGTGGGCAGCGAGCGGTTTCCCACGGTAGTGCCGGTGACGGGGCTGCCCCTGGGGAACACCGAGGATGAGATATGGCAGATTTTCAGCATCGTGTTTCAGAAACTAGACGACGGCGACGAGCTCTACTTCGACCTCACCCACGGGTTCCGCTACCTGCCCATGCTCATCCTGGTCCTGGGCAATTACTCAAAATTTCTCAAGAATGCCAGCGTGAAAAGCATCACCTATGGCAACTACGAGATGAGCAACCACGGCCAGCGGCCCGCCCCCATCGTCGACCTGCTGCCGCTCTCGCAGCTGCAAGACTGGGCCACCGCCGCCGGGCAGTATCTCGACAACGGCAATGTAGACCGCCTCGTCGAGCTTGCCAGCCGTGTCCCCGCCCAAATCCTCAAAGCGACCCAGGGTGCCGACGCCGACGCCAGGGTTGCGCAAAAGTTTGCCAAGAATCTGAAGGACACGATTGCCGATTTCCAGACTTGCCGCGGCATGAACATCATCGAGGCCACCAATTTGGCAATGGCCAAAAGAAACGCCGACAACATGAAGAAAACCTTCATACCCGCCTACACGCCGATTTTTGAAAAAATCAAGAAATCGCTCGGCGCCTTCAGCGAGAATGAGGACATCAAAAACGGCCTGGTGGCGGCCAGGTGGTGCTTCGACAACGGGCTCTACCAGCAGAGCGCCACAATGCTGGAGGAATATGTGGTGTCGTTCTTCTGCCGGCGTCACGGCATCGACATTGACAACGACCAGGAGCGCGATATCGTGAACAACGCGATGATGATAAGCTATCAAACCATGGCCAGTAAAAAAAGCGGCAAAAAATTCACCGAAGATGATTGGCGCATAGCCAGCAATCGCCCCGACAAGAAAGAGATCGTGAAAGAAATCCTGGGTGATGAATTTTGCACCCCCCAGCTGGTGAATGCGTTCAGCACCCTCTCGCAAGAAATCAGAAACGACCTGAATCACTCGGGCATGCGCAAGAGCCGCAAGCCCTTAGAGCCAAAGAAGATTATCTCAAACTTGAGAAAATGTATCAAAACAATTGGGACTGTGATCTACGATGAGCCCCACGCTGTATTGATTAATCTATCTAACCACCCCTGCGTGGCGTGGAGCCCCAAGCAGCGGGAGGCAGCCGAGCGATATGGGCGCATCGTCGACATGGAGTTTCCCGCCATCGACCCCGAGTGCGACGAGAGGCAAATCGACGCGCTGGCCAGCAACTATGCCTCCCGCATCGAGGCCATGGACCACGATGAGACAGTGACCGTGCACGTGATGGGCGAGATGACCTTCACCCTCGCCCTGGTGGACAAGCTCACGGCAGCGGGCATCGCCTGCGTGGCCTCAACCACGCGGCGCAACGTGGTCGACAACCCCGACGGCACCAAGACCGTGCGCTTCGACTTCGTGCGCTTTCGCCCCTACCAGCAGTGGCCACAGCCAAGTAGAAACAATGCAAAGAAACCAAAGCAATGGAATTGGTAATCAACACATTCGGCACATCGCTCAGCCGTGAGAACGAGGGTTTTGTGATCAAGAACAAAGACGGCAAGCAGCGCATTCCAGTCACCGGCATCACCTCGATACAGATAAGCCAAGGCGCCGAGATATCGAGCGACGCTGTGTTTCTCGCCGTCGAGCATGAGATTGAGGTGCTCTTCACCGACAAGGCCGGCCGGCCGCTGGGGCGGATATGGAGCCCGAAATACGGCTCCATATCCACCATCAGGAAGGGGCAAATCAACTTTGCCTTCTCCCACGACGCTGTGGTGTGGATCAAAGACGTGATATTGAAGAAGATTGAAAACCAGCAGGCTCTCATGCTCCTCATGACCGCCCAGAACGTCGAGGAGCGCAAAGCCGTCGACAAGGCCATAAACCGGCTCGAGGACTACCGCTCCAAGATCAAGAAGCTCGAGGGCGACATCGTGCAAGACATCGCCGCCACGCTGCGCGGCTGGGAGGGCGTGTCGTCAAGGATCTACTTCGACACGCTCAACCGCTTTCTGCCCGAGAAATACCGCTTTGCCGCGCGGTCGCAGCGCCCTGCCGCCGACGTGGTCAACGCCATGCTCAACTACGGCTACGGCCTGCTCTACGGCAAGATCGAGGGCGACCTCATCAAGGCCGGCATCGACCCCTATGTGGGCATCATGCACCGCGACAACTACAACAGGCCCGTGCTCGTGTACGACGTGATCGAGCTCTACCGCATCTGGATCGACTATGTGGTCTACACCCTGGCAGCGCAAGACGTGATCACCGACGAGTGCTACTCGGTGCGCGCCGACGGCTCCTACTGGCTCGAGGGCCTGGGCCGCCGGATGCTCATCCAGTCGGTCAACGACTACCTCGACGAGCAGCAGGACTTCCAGGCCGAGCCCATGAGCCGCGCGAGCGAGATCGCAAGTTATTGTAAGAAACTGGCACAAAAATTCAAGCATTATGAGTAGTAGTAGCGACTATATCTATGCTGGCAAGAGCGTGACCAGCACAGCCGACCACCTGGCCCGCATGCCCATCGACTACATCTACAGGCGGCTCGTCGAGCCCAAGGAAGAACTGCGCAACCTCGTGCGCAGCCTCAGAATCATCAGGCAGGTCGACCGCAAGCGCTATGGCGCCTTGAAGCGCACCCTGCCCTATCTCGTGTGCCCCGCCTTCAACCCGCCCTTCCGCAACAAGGACAACTTTGCCTATACCCAGCACTTCATCGTCGACATCGACGACCTCTCGGCCAAGTCGATCCCCCTCGAGCAGCTCAAGGCCAGGCTTGCCAGCGACGAGCGCGTGGTGCTCGCCTTCGCCTCGCCCAGCAACGACGGGCTCAAGCTGCTATTCAAGCTGAGCGAGCGCTGCTACGACGCCGGCGTGTACTCGCTCTTCTACAAGACCTTCGTGCGCAAGCTATCGGCACAATACCAGCTCGACCAGCTCGTCGACACTTGCACTAGCGACGTGTCGCGCGCCTGCTTCATGAGCGTCGACCCCAAGCCCTGCTACAATCCCGATGCCGCGCCCGTCGACATGGGCGCCTATATCGACCTGGCCGACACAAGCCGCATGCTCCAGGCCCTGCACCAGGAGCAACAGCTCGCCCACGACGAGGCCCCGCAGGCGGCAGCGCAGCACAAGGCCGAGCGCGGTCCCGACCAGCAGGCACTCGACGACATCAAGGCCATACTCAAGGTGAAAGCCGTGAAGAAGCCCGAGAAGCAAGTGTATGTGCCCCAGCAGCTCGACGACATAGCCGGCGACCTCAAGCAATATATCGAAGACACCGGCATCGTGGTGACCGACATGGCCAACATAAGCTACGGCAAGAAGATAAAGCTGAAGCTGGGCCGCCTGCATGCCGAGATCAATGTGTTTTACGGCCGCCGCGGCTTCTCGACGGTGGTGTCGCCCCGCTCGGGCACCGATGCCGAGCTCAACGCCACCTGTGCCGAGCTCATCGAGGGCTACCTGGCCCAAAATTGCGACCTGTGACAACCCGCACGACAATGAAAAAGAAAGAAACCACCCCAGCCGGCTTCATCGAGGCCATCAAGAAGCTCAAGCACGCCGGACTCGTCTCGAGCCCCTCGCCCAACCGCACGACCGGCTGCATCGACGACATGCCCTCGCTCGACAAGCGCATCGCCTTCCTGCTGGGCATTGCACGCGACACTAAAAGAAAGGCAACCGATATGTTATTTTTCGTAATGTACGACATTGAGGACAACCGGGTGCGACGCTATGTGGCAAAGTACCTGGAAAAGCAAGGGTGCATGCGCATCCAGAAGTCGATATTCCTAGCCAACCTCAACACCTCTAAATACAAGGAAATCAAGAGCGACCTGGCAGCAGTGCAGGCAGCCTATGACAACGCCGACAGCATACTGGTGGCGCCCATCTCGACCGACTACCTCAAGTCGATGACCGTGATAGGCAAGAGCATCAATCTCGACATCATCACGCGCAGCAAGTCGACCCTGTTTTTTTAAGCAAGCAGGGCAGGCAGGACGGTCCCGTTTTTTTAACAAGCCGCAGGTGTTTTTAAACAAGCGGAGAGTGTTTTTCCTAACATGTGAAGCCGCAGGCGGCCCAATAGTTAAAATCGTTAAATAAGAAGCATCAGGTGAAATAAATTTGTAATTTTGCACCCGTCAAAAAAAGACCGGTTTTTTCGGATTTTTCTGTTAAAAACTGTAAATATTTGGCCGGCAAGCCCTGCAAATCAACGGTTTGCAAAATTTGCTCCCTCAGGGTACTATCCACTACAACAAGGATTAAGACCGCAAGACTTGAACTCCTCACCAGTTTGAGAGTTCTCCCTCAGGGTACTATCCACTACAACAAGGATTAAGACAGTACACGAGACCTGTGTGTAGGTCTGTCATATTGGTTTACCCTCAGGGTACTATCCACTACAACAAGGATTAAGACCAGCAGAGTAATAAATTAATGAAAATCCTTGAGTTCTCCCTCAGGGTACTATCCACTACAACAAGGATTAAGACTCAATTACAAGTCCGCTAAGGCACTTGTTATCAGCCCCTCAGGGTACTATCCACTACAACAAGGATTAAGACAAGTAATGCCCATTTCCTTTGCTATTGTCTTGCTGGCCCTCAGGGTACTATCCACTACAACAAGGATTAAGACTGCCATGCCCTTGGACTTATGTAAGCTCAACATGAGCTCCCTCAGGGTACTATCCACTACAACAAGGATTAAGACCTATGTAAATGAGTAATCTGATTGTTTTCATAATACCCTCAGGGTACTATCCACTACAACAAGGATTAAGACCTTTTGGGCATAATTGTTAGTTCCTAGACTATAGGACCCTCAGGGTACTATCCACTACAACAAGGATTAAGACACTCTCCTTATGAACCTGTCCATGACAGAAGTTTTAGCCCTCAGGGTACTATCCACTACAACAAGGATTAAGACAAAGCTAAAAGACTCCAACTGTTAGTTACGCC
>OMUK01000010.1 GCA_900314215.1 uncultured Prevotellaceae bacterium | reverse complement strand
AACCGGTTGTTCTCGTTCAAATTAAACATAGCCTTTTTTGGCCGCAAAGTTCGCAGTCAAAAAAGGCTTCAAAAAGTCGGCTCATTTCGGATGGTTACCTCTGCCGGAATTGAGCGTGGAGCGATGGTTGCCGTTTTGTGGTTTTATTGCTACCTTTGCAACACTATGATCGACATCATTGCGAGAATCAAGGAGCAGCGGCCCTTTGCAGGCAACGCGATGCACATTCCGCGCCAGGCTCAGGCGCGGGCGCGGCAGCTGTGCTGGGAGTTTAACCGGTGTGACCCGTCGGACACGGTGCGGCAGCACGACCTGCTCATGCGCCTCTTTGGCACCTATCACGGTTCGGTATACCTGATGCCGCAGTTTCACTGCGACTTTGGCTTCAACATCCACTTCAAGGGCTTCGCGCTGGTCAATTACAACTGCGTGATGCTCGACACGTCGCCCATCAACATCGGGCGCAGCGTGCTGCTAGGCCCTGGCGTGGTGCTGGCGTGCGCTGGCCACCCGCTTGAGCCCGAGCAGCGCAAGAGCGGGGCCTATGAGACGTCGGCCCCCATCACTATCGAGGATAACGTGTGGATTGGCGCCAATGCCACCGTGTGTGGCGGCGTGACGATAGGCGAGGGCAGTGTGATAGGCGCCGGCAGCGTGGTGACCAAGAGCGTTCCCGCTGGCGTGCTTGCCGCCGGAGTGCCCTGCCGCGTGTTGCGCCCGCTCACCGAGGCCGACAAAATCGATCCCTCCCAGTTTGAATTTTAAAAGCTTTAGAATTATTTCAAGGGCTCTTGCCATAAGGGCTTTTGCAAGCCACCCCGTCACGGTGCGGCGCAACTTGGCTGCGCCGGCCAGCTTGCTTGTGTCAATATTCCACCTTGTCGGGCTTGGAGGCCCACTTCTTGAAGTGGTCGATGGCGTGAGGGTCGTCGATGTGGATGCAGGGGATGAGGCGCTTGAGGTGGGGCTTGGCGATCTCCTTGTAGATAAACTCGTCGCCAAAGTTGATGGCGTCGGCATCGGCCTGTGTGTTGGCATAGTAGATGCGGCTCACGCCGGCCCAGTAGAGTGCGCTCAGGCACATGGGGCAAGGCTCGCAGCTGCTGTAGATCACGCACCCCTCGAGCTTGAAGTTGGCCTTGAGCCGGCAAGCGCGGCGTATCGCGTTCACCTCGGCATGGGCCGTGGGGTCGTTGTCGAGGGTCACGGTGTTGGCCCCGGTGGCAACCACCTGGCCGTCGCGGCCCACGATGACGGCTCCAAAGGGGCCGCCGCCGCGGTCGATGTTGGCGCTGGCAATCTCGCAGGCCATTTTTATATAGTTACGGTCGGTTTCGGTGATGGTAATATGGTTATTTTCCATTTTTTTTTGCTTTTTCTGAAAAAAAACTAAAAAATAGTTGTTTTATTAAAAAAATAATTTCTATATTTGTGCGTGTGTTTTTCATGGTATTAGATTTAAAGTGTGTGGAGGCTGTCGTGAGACATCTTCCACTTTTTTATTTTTCTATCTACGACCTTGCGTTTTGAAGAATTTCACGCGGTAGTTCACCCGAGTTTTTCCCTTGATCATATTGTTGAGACGTCCGCGTATGAGCGAGTGGCGTATGGGCGAGATGTGGTCGATAAAGAGCTTGCCGTCGAGGTGGTCATACTCGTGTTGCACCACGCGGGCCAGGTAGCCCTCGATGTCCTCGTCGTGCTCGGTCCAATTTTCATCAAACCAGTGCAGGTGTATCTTGCTGTGACGGGTCACGTTCTCGTGCACGCCGGGCAGACTCAGGCAGCCCTCCTCGCGGGTCACGGTGTCGCTCGTCTCGTCGATGGTGAGCTCGGGGTTGATGAGCACCAGGCGCTTGCCCTTGAGCTCGGGGAAGTCGTCGGCAAGCACGTCGACGTCGATATAGATGATGCGGGCGCTCACGCCCACTTGAGGAGCCGCGATGCCAATGCCGTCGCTGGCATACATGGTGTCCTTCATATTCTGGATGAGGTCGGCAAGGCCTTCATAGTCCTTGTCGATGGGTTGGGCAACTTTTCTCAAAACGGGTTGGCCATATACATAAACAGGTAATACCATATTATTTATATTATTGTTTTTTTGCTTTCTAAGTAATCGGTGAGAATGATTGTGGCGGCGATAGAGTCGACGCGGCTCTTGTCGCGGCGGTCGCTCTTTTTCATGCCGCCGGCAATCATGGCCTGGTGGGCGATGGTGGAGGTGAAGCGCTCGTCGTACATCTCGACGGGCATCGCGGGCATCACCTTGCGCAGGCGGTTGAGAAACGGGGTGATGTAGCGCATGCTCTCGCTGGGCTGCCCGTTGAGCTGCTTGGGCAGGCCCACCACGATGCGGTCGACTGCCTCGCGGGCTGTGTAGTCTTGCAGAAACTGCATGAGCTCGTGGGTGGCTATGGTCTTGCTGTCGCCTGCGATGAGTTGCAGGGGATCGGTCACAGCCACGCCGCAGCGCTTGCGTCCGTAGTCAATAGCGAGAATGCGTCCCACAGGTGTCTCGAAGAGATTAGTCGTTCATCGTGAGCAAGAGCTCGGCGTTGCTGCGGGTGCGAGCCATGCGGTCTTTGATAAACTCCATGGCCTCGATCGAGTTGCGGTCGCTCAAGAAGCGGCGCAATACCCACATGCGGTTCAGCGTGTCCTGGCTCAGGAGCAGGTCGTCGCGGCGGGTGCTCGAGGCCATGATGTCGACAGCCGGGAATATGCGCTTGTTAGAGAGCTTGCGGTCGAGCTGGAGCTCCATGTTGCCGGTGCCCTTGAATTCCTCAAAGATCACCTCGTCCATCTTCGACCCTGTGTCGATGAGGGCAGTGGCGATGATGGTGAGGCTGCCGCCGTTCTCGATGTTGCGCGCTGCGCCGAAGAATCGCTTGGGGCGCTGCAGGGCGTTGGCGTCGACACCGCCGGTGAGTATCTTGCCCGATGCGGGCGCGTTGGTGTTGTAGGCGCGAGCCAGGCGGGTGATGGAGTCGAGCAGTATCACCACGTCGTGGCCGCACTCAACCATGCGCTTGGCCTTGGCCAGCACGAGCTCGGCAATCTTCACGTGGTGGTCGGCAGGCTCGTCGAATGTTGAGGCAATCACCTCGGCGTTCACGCTGCGGGCCATGTCGGTCACCTCCTCGGGGCGCTCGTCGATGAGCAGGATGATCATGTAGGTCTCGGGATGATTCTCCGAGATGGCGTTGGCAATATCCTTGAGCAGGATAGTCTTGCCGGTCTTAGGCTGAGCCACGATGAGGCCGCGCTGGCCCTTGCCGATGGGGGCAAACATGTCGACCACGCGCTGCGAGATGTTGGGGTGGGTGTGGCTCACCAGGTCGAATTTCTCGTTGGGGAAGAGGGGCACCAGGTGCTCAAAGGGCACGCGGTCGCGCACAAACTCGGGCGTGCGGCCATTGATGCTCTTCACCTTGCACAGCGGGAAGTATTTCTCGCCCTCCTTGGGCGGGCGTATGGTGCACTCCACCACGTCGCCGGTCTTGAGGCCGTTGTTCTTGATTTGCGACTGCGACACATAGATGTCGTCGGGCGAAGTCAGGTAGTTGTAGTCGCTTGAGCGCAAGAATCCGTAGCCGTCGGGCATCACCTCGAGCAGGCCCGAGCCCTCGAGCACGTCGTCAAAATTATAGGTGTCCTCGCTGTAGGGGGTGTCGACCACGGGTTGTGGCTGCTGAGGCTGGTTCTTGTTTTTCTTCTTCTTTTTGCTCTGCTGTGGCTGGGGCTTTTCGGCCTGGGGCTCTTGAATCACGATGGGAGCCTTGGCGGCCTCCTCGGCTGCACGGCGCCGGGCCTCGGCTGCACGGCGTGCGTCTTCCTCTTTCTCCTGCTGGGTGCGGGGCTTGAAGGTGTGGCCGCCGCTGGTGTTGAAGAATGCTCCCAGGCCCACGTCCTGGCGATTTTGCTTCTTGCCGCGCTTGCCATGAGGCTGCTGGTTGTCGTCGGCAAAGAGGCTCTGGAAGTCGTCTTGGCCGGGTGCTTGCTCGCCGGCAGGCTCTTGCTCGCCGCCCTCGCCGTAGGGGGGCATTTCCTCGCCATAGTAGCCGCCGTCATCATATCCCTCGTCGCCGTAGGGCTCGCCCTCGCCGTAGGGGGCTTCGCCGCCATCTTGAGTGCCGTCGTAGGGCATGTCGCCGCCCTCGCCATAGGGGGGCATGTCGCCATTCTCGCCCTGGGGCTGGTAGCCGCCCTCGCCGTTGGGCTCGTCGCCTTGGGCGGGCTCTTGGGGTGCAGCGGGTTGTGGCTCGCTGGCCTGGTCGGCGGCAGGTTGCTGGTCATCGGCGGCGGCGGCAAAGGGGAGTTGTTGTTCGCTAGGAGCAGCATCGCTCACCAGCGGCATATCGTTGATTTTGGCTATGCGCTTGCGGCGGCCGCGCTTGGGCTTCTCGGCAGCTACTGGCTCGACTGGAGCCTGGGCATCCTTCTTCTCCTCGGCTGCGGGTGCGGCCTCGGCTTGAGGCTGAGGCTGGTCCTGGGCTTTGGCGTCGTCGCCAGCCTGTGCTTGGGCTGCCTTGGCAGCTTTGGGCTTGCGGCCTCGGGGTTTGGGAGCCTGCTCGCCGTTGCTTGCGGCTTCGGCTTTGTCGGCGGCTGCTTTGCTGTCGCCCTTGTCGCTGGCCTTGGCCTTGGCGGGGCGTCCAGGCTTGCGCTTGGGCTTTTCTTGGGTTGCTTGGGCAGCGTCGCTGGCGTCGCCGTCTTTGTTGTCTTTATTGTCTTTTTTGCTTGCCTCTGTCTTCTTGGCCTCGGCGGCTTTGGCGTCGTCCTTCTTGGCGCGGCCGCGCTTGCGCTTGGCTGGCTGGGCGGGGGCGTTGGCAGCCTCTTGCTCGGCCATGGCGTCGATGATGCCAAATTCGAGACTTTCACGTTCGGTTGAGTCAACTTTCTTTAGTCCAAGTGATTTGGCCAACTCCTTGAGTTGATCTTCGGGCATGGACTGCAAATCTTCGAGTCTGTACATAAAAAAGATTTTTGTTATAGATTCTATTGTGGTCACGCGGTCGTGACAATGCAATGCGCAATAGATAACTTATCTTGTGAAAGATGTTGATAATTTAAAAAATGAAATGGTGAATGCTAGATTTCTGCGCTTCTTGTGTGATAGAGAGTATCGCTTAGCTTGTGCGCTTGATCTAGCGCTTTTGAATTGCAATGCAAAAGTAGCAATAATATTTTGTTTTGCCAAATTATTTTGCCGATTTTGATTTTCCTGGAGCCGGAAATTGCAGTTTGTCGTTTTCCTGGCCAGCTCCATGGCGTGGAGTAGTAGCCCTCAGCCTATGATTGCGGCGATTTGGGCCGTGGTGGCGGTGGGCAACACCTGGCTCAGGTGCTGCTCGAGCAGGCGGCGCGACTGCTCGGGGGCACAGCCGGTGAGCAGGGTCTCGGGGCCGAAGAAGTCCTCGGGGGTGCAGTATCGTGCCACGCCCCAGCCGTAGCGCTGGCCGCGCTTGTCGACCTTGTACTCAAAGTCGGCTATAATAATATAGGTGTTCATCTGCAAGTGCGTTAGGCAGGTTTCGAGCCCCTCGACGCGCGGCTTGGGCTTTTTCGCGATTTTGCGTGTCAGGCGGTCTGACTCGCGCAGCAGCGGGTTGCTCTCGCGGTGCTGGTGAGCGCGGGAGTAGCCGCACAGCTTGCGCAGTTGGCCGGTGAGCAGCGAGTGGTGCTGGGCGATGGTGTCGAGCACCGCCTGCTCCTGGCTGGTGATGGTGGCACGCGACCGGCGCCAGTTGGCCAGGTGCGGAAACCACTCCATGGTCACATACATGGCCTTGGCCTCGAGCAGTTTGCCATAGGCATATCCGCCATCGAGAATCACGGGCCCTTTCCACTCCCAGGGCCCGTCCACCTCGTCGCTGAATCGCAACTCGGGCGGCGTGTGCTCCCATATCGAGAACCCGGGAATCGCGTTGTCGAAAAATGGCATGAAACCATGGCTCGAGATGAGCTGTTCCATGTCGCGCATGTTGTGTATCGTGCTTGTGATTGCCATCTCATTGCTTGCCCTTAACTGCCGGCAGTGGCAGTTGGGCTGGTGCAAATTTAGAAAAAGTTTTTATTATAGTAGTATTTTTTGTAATTTTGCGTGCAAATAGTGTAAATACTGAATATGTTACTTGAAAAGATAGAAGCCCTGAAGGGGCAAATCAACGACCTGAAGGCCGAGAACGAGGAGGCTCTCGAGGCTCTTCGCATTAAATACCTGAGCAAGAAAGGCGAAATCACCGAGCTCTTCGGCGAGTTCCGCAACGTTCCGCCGGAGCAGAAGCGTGAGTTTGGCCAAAAGCTGAATGAGCTCAAGACGATGGCAACCGAGAAGATTGCCGCGCTGCGTGAGAACTTCAAAGCCCAAGAGAAAGAGGCTCACAAAATCGACATCACCCGCCCGGCTATGCCCGACGAGATAGGCACGCGCCACCCCATATCGCTCGTGCGCAAGGAGATCATCGACATCTTCTCGCGCCTGGGCTTCACCCTCTCGGAGGGGCCTGAGGTGGAGGACGACTGGCACGTGTTCAGCGCGCTCAACTTTGCCGCCGATCACCCGGCACGCGACATGCAGGACACCTTCTTTATCAATCAGGATCCTACCGACGTGAAGCGCAACATCATCTTGCGCTCCCACACCAGCTCGGTGCAGGTGCGCACGATGGAGGCCAAGGAGCCGCCCATACGCATCATCTGCCCTGGCCGTGTGTATCGCAACGAGGCCATCACGGCTCGCGCCCACTGCTTCTTCCACCAGATCGAGGGCCTCTACATCGACAAGCACGTCACCTTTGCCGACCTCAAGCAAGTGCTGCTCTACTTCGCCCAGGAGCTCTTTGGCAAGGACACCAAGATACGCCTGCGCCCCAGCTACTTCCCATTCACCGAGCCCAGCGCCGAGATGGATGTGTCGTGCATGCTGTGCGGCGGCGAGGGTTGCGGCTTCTGCAAGCACACGGGCTGGGTTGAGATTTTGGGCTGCGGCATGGTCGACCCCAATGTGCTCAAGGCCAGCGGCATCGACCCCGACGTGTATAGCGGCTACGCCTTCGGCCTGGGCATCGAGCGCATCACCAACCTCAAGTATATGGTCAAGGACCTGCGCATGTTTAGCGAGAACGACGTGCGCTTCCTCGACGAGTTTGAGGCTGCCCATTGATATTACCAAAACAGACTTACTAATTTGTTCTCATATCATTTAACGTAGAGAAATGATGCACCCCGTTTTGCGTGTGGAGTGCATCATTCTCTTTTTAAAACAACAAGCGATCACATGACAATAAAAGAGCGTTACGAGGGCTGCCTGGCCTACTGGCGCAAGAAGATGCCCTCGCCAGGCACCGAGTTGAAATATGAAAACCCATTCCAGTTGCTCATGGCCGTGATGCTCTCGGCGCAGTGCACCGACAAGCGCATCAACAGCATCAGCCCCGCGCTGTTTGCCGCCTTCCCCACGCCGCAAGCCATGGCGCAGTCGAGCGTTGAGGAGATATTCCCCTATATCAAGAGCGTGTCGTATCCCAACAGCAAGGCGCAGCACCTCTACGCGATGGCGTGCATGCTCGTCGACAAGTTTGGCGGCGAGGTGCCCTCGACCATGCAAGAGCTCACCCAGCTGCCCGGGGTGGGGCGCAAGACCGCCAATGTGATGCTAGGCACGGTGTTTGGCCAGCCCGCCATCCCGGTCGACACCCACGTGTTTCGCGTGTCAAACCGCATAGGCCTTGCCACAGGCAAGACCCCTCTCGAGGTGGAGATGGGTCTCAAGAAGCACCTGCGCCCCGAGGACCAAATCAAGGCCCATCACTGGATACTGCTGCACGGCCGCTACGTGTGCAAGGCATCAAAGCCCGATTGCCTCAATTGCGGAGTGAGCCGCTACTGCAAGTATTACAATAGCAAGAAATAGCCCGGCACGGGCACATGGCAAGCGCTTATATCGGCACCGGCATCGATATAAGCGCTGTTTTTTTTGCTTCAAAATCGGGGAAAATGGGCGGTTTATTGTCTTTTTTGGTATTTTGAGTGTCCCATATCACCTATTTTTCATTTTCCGTGTTAAACCAAATGCAACCTTTGCAGTCATAGAGTCGCAATTTGGCGATACAAGTTGCGCATAACAACAAGATAACAATTAATAAAAATTAAATTATTACGACGATTATGAAAAAGATTTTATTACTGGCAGCTGTTGCTGTGATGGGAATGAGTGTAGCTAATGCACAAGTTGATTTTGGCGCAAAAGTGGGCTTTGACCTCACCAACTACTGGGGCGAGGATGTGAGCCACACCATGCAGCCCAATTACCAAGCAGGTCTTTTGATGGAATATCATGCAACTCCCAAGTTCTCGGTTGCTCCCGAGGTGGTATTTGCTGCACAGGGCGGCAAGAGTGACAAGCTCACTTATCACGCCAACTATATCAACGTGCCCGTGATGCTCAAGTACTACGTGGCTCCTGCACTGAGCGTCGACTTTGGCCCGCAAGTGGGCTTCAACGTCTACAGCAAGGTGACTCCCAAAGACGCCGATGCCATCGACCTGGGCGATTATACCAACACTGTTGACTTTGGTCTCGGGCTGGGTGCAACCTATAACTTGACCGACAATGCCTTCATCCAGGCTCGCTACACCATGGGCCTGACCAAGGTTTACAAGGACGAGACCATTGCCGGCTTCTCTACGGCCAACTACAACAAGGCTAAGAACGGCAACATCCAGATTTCGTTTGGCATGAAGTTCTAAGGCTTCTATTGAAATGAATAAAAAGTGATGAAACGTTAGATTTTTAAACCCAAAAAATCAAGGGCTGAGGCTCCCAACTGCAGTGGAGCTTCGGCCCTCGTTTTTTATGCTAATTGAGGTGTAAAACACGCGATTCTCGCGGCCACTCAGTCACTCTATAAATTATGGATTCGGGCCACAGGGATTTTCCCAATGAGCAATCCAATGGGCAAAACCTATACTCTTAAGGCGGTAATGGTGGTCAATTTGGCTGGCATTTTTCGTTATTATGCTTCAATTTTGTAACTTTGCCGTAAATAATGACAATTACATGATGAAGAAAATTGCACTCATAATATTCACGCTCCTTGTGGCAGTGGCTGCAGGGGCGCAGGGCAAATACTCGGTCGACGTGAAAAACAACTGGCTCGACGGCACGCTCACGGGCGGTGTGAAGGCCGCGATGAACCTGCCGCACTTCTGCTTCGGCAAGCTGCCCCACGGCATGCGTAATGGCGGCCAGGTGGGCCTGTGGATGGAGTACAAGCCCAAAGCCGAGAAGCTGAAGAATTGGAGCCTGCTCACCGAGACGGTGTTCAGCAGCGAGGGCGGCAAGTTCACCATCAACCAGGCTCTTGCCCACTTCCTGAGCGACGATGTGCAGCTGGGTGGCATGGCCGCCAATGTGAACCAGGACATCATCGTGACCGAAAACTACATCAAGGTGCCCGTGCTCGTGCGCTACCGCTTTGCTCAGTACTTCAGCGCCGAGGCCGGCCCCGAGCTGGGCTTCAACGTCTATAGCAAGGCTCGTGTCGACGGTGTTGACTACGACCTGGGCCTGGGCAGCCGCACCCACTGGTTCAGTGTGGGCTTGGGCGCCGGCGCCACCTATTACTTGACCGACTACATGCAATTCAACGTGCGCTACAACCTGGGGCTCACGCGCACCTTCAAGGATGTGCACGACCACCAGGGCAACATCCAGATTGGCGTCGCCTTCCAGTTCTAGGCATCAACAAGGGGCACCGATGACTTGCCTGTGATCAATTATTTCTTTTCGGGTTTTTCGGTGCTGGCCGCAATCTGCTTGGGCTCGGGCTCGGCGGGTGCGGGTGTCGCATTCTTGCTTGCTTTCACGGCCTTGCGTGAGGCCAAGCCCTCGAGCAGGGCGGTGAGGGCGGCCAGGATGAGCGAAATGCCAGTGAGCAAGATGAGCAACTGGTGGTAGGCCTCGCCGTTAAACACGGCCAGGGTGAGAATACCGGCTGTGGTGATGAGCACCGGGAACACGTAGTACCATGGCTGCAACGCCATCGACTTGCGCGACATGAGCATATAGGTGATGTGAAACATGCCCAGGGCAATGAGCAGGATTGAGAACACATAGCTCAGCACCGAGTTGAAAAGTTCGGGCTTGACGAGCAGCACAAAGCCAAAGCACAGGCCACCCACGGCAGGCACAATGCCCGTGAGGTCGGTGTTGTCGCGCTTCTCGCTGCTGCGAAACACGATTAGGCACAAGTATACCAGCGAGGGGATGATAAAGACCACGCCCAGGATTTGGGCAACGATATCGAGCACACCCTTGTTTTTGAAAAAGCACAGAAATGTGATGCCGGCAAGCAGCAGGCACACATTCACAAGCAGAGTGGAATAGGAACTTTTCATAACTTCTTGAAATTTAGTTTTAGTGTCTCAAAGTTACCATTTTCTTGCCGATTTTGAGGGCGTATCGGCGATTTTTTTGTAAGTTTGCAACGTATTTTTCTTACTGCATGAAGAAGTTAATAGCAATTGTCAATCCAAAATCGGGTACGGGCGACCAAGCAGGTGTGCCAGAACTCGTCGACAAGATTGTCGACAAGGAGCGCTTCGATGTGGATTATCGCTACATCGATAAGCCTGGCGACGCCAAGCGCTTTGCCCAAGAGGCAGTGGCCACGGGCTGCTATGGCGTGATTGCCGTGGGCGGCGACGGCACGGTGAATGGCGCAGCCTCGGGCCTGATTGATACCGACGTGGCCCTGGCTGTGGTGCCATGTGGCTCGGGCAACGGCCTCGCGCGGCACCTGCACATCCCGCTCAAGATGAGTGGCGCCCTCAAGGTTGTGAACAAGGACTTGATTGAAAACTTCGACTATTGCACGCTCAATGGCGTGCCCTTCATGTGCACCTGCGGCATGGGATTTGATGCGCAGGTGGCCTATGATTTCCAGCTCGACGGCAAGCGCGGTTTCCCCACCTATGTGAAAAAGGCGCTGGAGGATTACCTCACCTTCAAGCCGCAGGAATACACCATCGAAATCGACGGGAAAGAGTATACCCAGAAGGCTTTTGTCATCGCCTTTGGCAACGCGGCGCAGTATGGCAACAACGGGTTTATCACGCCCCATGCCAGCATGCAAGACGGCCTGGTCGACATGACGGTGATCTCGCCCTTCAATGTGCTCGAGGTGCCCATCATGGGCTTGAGCCTCTTCTTCAAGAAAATCGACATCAACCATTGCGTGAACATGTATCGCTCAAAATCCTTTAAAATACATCGTTACGCACCCGGACCCATGCATATCGACGGCGATCCCATCGACATGCCGGCCGACGTTGAGGTGGTGTGCCACCCGGGTGGCATCAAGATTTTCACTCCGGGTCGGGGGGAGAACAACTTGCAGGCTTGAGGCCCAGCTCGGCTGCCTTCTTGAGCATTTCCTGGTAGGCCTCGGCGCGGTTGTTGCCAATCTTGCCGTCGAGTATCGCATCCTTGATGGCATCCTTGATTTCTCCCACAGGCTTTGAGGGCTGCAGGTTGAAGATTTTCATGATTTCATCGCCGTCGATGGGCGGCTGGAAGTTGCGCACGCGGTCTTTCTCCTCGATGTCGACGAGTTTTTGCTTGACGAGGATGAAATTGTCGCGGAAGCGTTTCACTTTTTCCTGATTCTTTGAGGTGATGTCGGCGCTGCACAGGAGCATGAGGTCGTCGATGTCGTCGCCGGCGTCAAAGAGCAGGCGCCTCACGGCCGAGTCGGTCACCTCGTCCTCGACCAGGGCGATGGGACGCATGTGCAGGCCCACCAGTTTTTTCACATATTTCATGTGCTCGTTGAGCGGCAGGCGCATCTTCTTGAAAATGCGCGGCACCATCTTCTCGCCTATGAAGTTGTGGTTGTGGAAGGTCCAGCCCTGTTTCTCGTCCCAGCGCTTGGTGGCGGGCTTGCCTATGTCGTGGAGCAGGGCGGCCCAGCGCAGCCACACGTTGTCGCTCTTGGCGGCCACATTCTCGAGCACCTGCATGGTGTGCAGGAAATTGTCCTTGTGGCTGCGGCCGTGGCTGTTGTCGACGCCCTTGAGGGCCGCCAGCTCGGGGAAGATGAGGGGCAGCAGGCCGCACTTGTCGAGCAGGAAGAAGCCGCGCGAGGGATGGGGGGCTGCCACAATTTTCATGAGTTCCTCGGCGATGCGCTCGCGGGTGATAATCTCGATGCGCTTGGCGTTGCGCTTGATGGCCTCGAGGGTGTCGGGGTAGATGTCAAACTCCAGTTGGGTGGCAAACCTCACGGCGCGCATCATGCGCAGCGGGTCGTCGCTGAAGGTGATGTCGGGGTCGAGCGGGGTGCGTATGATCTTGCGCCCCAGGTCGCCCACACCGTCGAAGGGATCGAGGAGTTTGCCAAAAGTCGACAAGTTGAGCGAGATGGCCATCGCATTGATGGTGAAGTCGCGTCGCTTCTGGTCGTCGTTGAGCGTGCCGTCTTCAACGATGGGATTTCGGCTGTCGCGCTTGTACGACTCGCGACGGGCGCCCACAAATTCCAGCTCCATGCCCTGCGACTTCACCTGGGCCGTGCCATAGGTCTTGAACACCGCGAGGTGGGCGTGGTGGTGCTCGGCCTTGAGACGCTGCGCCACAGCCTGAGCCACCTCGATTCCGCTGCCTATGGTCACGAAGTCCATGTCGTTGGTCGGGCGTTGCAAAATGATGTCGCGCACGTAGCCGCCCACCACGTAGCAGTCGCGGTGCATCGAGTCGGCTACCTCGCCCACGAGGTGGAAGATGGACTGGTCGACAGCGTGCAATATGTTGTTTTTGTCAATTTCCATATTATTTTATAGCGATTGTGTGTGAGAAAAAAATAGTTGTGTCACAGTCGGGCCGACCTGTTGAGCAGGTAGTCGTCGAGAATCACGAGGGCGGCCATCGCCTCGACAATGGGCACTGCCCGTGGCACCACGCAGGGGTCGTGGCGGCCTTTGCCGTGGAGCACCGTGGGATTTCCCGCGGTGTCGATGGTAGCCACATCTTGCAGCAGGGTGGCCACTGGCTTAAAGGCCACGTTGAAGTAGATGTCCTCGCCGTTGCTTATGCCGCCTTGCACGCCGCCCGAGTAGTTGGTGGTGGTGCGCACCTTGACGTCTTGCATGGCGAAGTGGTCGAGCACCTCGCTGCCGCGATGGTTCACAAAGTCGAAGCCCAGGCCCATCTCAAAGCCCTTGGTGGCATTGATGCTCATCATGGCGCTGGCGAGTTGCGCGTTGAGCCGGCCAAACACTGGCTCGCCCAGCCCGGCGGGCACGCCCTGAATCACGCAGGTGATCACGCCGCCCAAGGTGTCGCCTTGCTGCTTGGCTTGCAAGATGGCGTCGATCATCTGCTTTGCTTTCTCGGCTTGCGGGCAACGCACGATATTGTTGTCGATTGCCGACAAATTCAGCTCAGTGTAGCTCTCGCTCAGCTTGATGCCGGCCACTTGCGAGGTATAGGCTGTGACGGTGATGCCCAGCTGCCCCAGCGCTTGCCGGGCCAGGGCGCCGGCCACCACGCGGCAAGCCGTCTCGCGGGCCGAGGAGCGACCGCCGCCACGGTAGTCGCGACGGCCATATTTGGCCTGATAGGTGTAGTCGGCATGCGAGGGGCGGTAGCATTTGGCAATTTCGCTGTAATCGGCCGAGTGGTGGTCGGTGTTGCGCATGATGAAGCCGATGGGCGTGCCCAGGGTCTTGCCCTCAAAAATGCCCGAGAGCACTTCAACCCGGTCGCTCTCGTTGCGCGCGGTGGTGATGGCCGACTGGCCCGGGCGCCGGCGGTCGAGCTCATGCTGCACGGCGTCGAGGTCGATGGCCATGCCAGCGGGGAAGCCGTCGACGACGCCGCCTATGGCCGGCCCGTGCGACTCGCCGAAGGTGGTCAATGTCAATATGTTGCCAAATGTGTTGCGCATAGTCCTTGCTGTTATTTTTTTTGCGTTATTTCTTGTCGAGCGTGAGATTGGCCACTGTGGCGCCCACATAGTCGATGAGGTCCTGCGGGTTGACTTTGAATTGCAAGCCACGCTGGCCGGCACTCACATAGATGTAGTCGTAGCCCGTGCAGCTCTCGTCGAAATAGGTGGGGAAGGGCTTCTTCATGCCCACTGGCGAGCAGCCGCCCCTGATGTAGCCCGTGGTGGGCAACAACTCCTTCATGTGGATGAGGTCGCACTTCTTGTTGCCCGACACCTTGGCGGCCTTCTTGAGGTCGACCTCGTCGAGCCCGGGAATCACGCACACAAAGTGCCCCGTCTTGTCGCCTTGCAGCACCAGGGTCTTGAACACGCGGCCAGCTTCCTCGCCCAGGGTGTCGACGATGTGCTGGGCGCCCAAGTTGTTCTCGTCGACGGGATAAGGTATCAACGCATATTTCACCTTAGCCCTGTCGAGCAGACGTGCTGCGTTGGTTTTCGCTATTTTTTTCATTCTTTAATACTTTCAAACTTACAAAATTACTCCATTTTCGGCTATATTTGCAAAATTAAATCGCAAAAATAGATGAAGCACGTGTATATAGCCGCTGTTGTGGCACTCTTTTTAGCACTTTGGCCGCAAGCCATGCATGCTGGTGGCCAGGGGGGCAATGTCGATCTCACCTCGCGCCGCGGCTGCCTGGCCGCCCTCGACTATGCCGAGTCGCATCTTGGCAATCCGGCCGACGGGCAGCACAACGAGCAAGCCTATCTCGACCTGCTTGAGCAGATTGCAGCGAGCGGCCACTTGACGGGCGACGACGCATTGCGCCCGCAGTATTTGCTCGAGGATGCCCGCAAAAACCGCATTGGCTCGGCGGCGGCCGACTTTGACTTTGTCACGGCCGACGGGGTAGAGCACCGCCTGAGCGACTACCAGGCGCCCGAGATACTCATCTACTTCAACGATCCCGATTGCGATGCCTGCCGGCTGGTGAAAGCGCGCCTCGACACGTGCCAGGCAATCAAGCAGCGTGTCGAGAGTGGCTCGCTTGCAGTGATTGCAGTCTACACCCTCGACGATGAGCAGGCCTGGCGCCGTGCCACCTATCCCAGCTACATGGTGAATGGCTGGAACCGCAGCCAGAGCATCGACGACGGGCTCTACTCGCTGCCCTCGATGCCGCTGTTTTATTTGCTCGATAGTGACAAAAAGGTGTTGCTGAAAAACGAGCCCAGCCTCAATGCCGTGCTCAGCGCCCTTGCCAAGACCCGCTAATTATCCACATCTGCCTGTGTGACTGCGCTCCACGGCGCAGTGCTGCATTGGTATATTTGTTTTCCCCCAAGAAAATTATTGCCCGGCGTGGAGAATGAGGCAGGTTGTGGTGGCCGCAGTTACTTTGAATCGCGAAGTGGCGCGGTAGCCCACTACCCACAGTATCTCACCCTCGGCCTCGAGAAGCCAGGCGGCGCGCTTCTCGCGCTCTCCCAGCTTGAGATTGGTGAAGAGGTCGCTCACCAGCTTGGTGCCGTGCATGCCATAGGGGGCCATGCGGTCGCCGTCGTGCCAGTGGCGCAGCATCACTCGCTTGCACTGCAGCACTGCGGCGTCGAGTGCAATGGTGTCGCGGCCATTCACCATCGTGGGCGAGAAGTCCTTGCCTGGCAGCTGGGTCACGGTGAGGGCGATAGGTTGAGCGATGCTGTTGCAATTTAAATCGATGGGGTAGTGCTGGGCGCTGTTGTCGCCTGCAGGCAAAACCTCAATGGTGTCGCGGCCTATCACGAGCATGTAGGCTGGCGAGAGGAAGGTGCGGCCCACGCCGCCGTCGCCCTCAACGAGGCTCAGCACGTGCTCGCATTGCTCGTGGTTGAAGCCGCAGGGTTTCAAAATCTCAAATAGCAGCGTGAGCTTGTGGCGGTAGGCCAGCAGCCGCTCTATATTGATGTCGAAGCCGGTGGTGTGGTCATGGCACACCTGGGCCTTGGCACGGCCTGTCAATTCCTGATACAGGCGGTAGCAGTCGAGCACATTGGCGATGGTGCTGGTGAGGGTGAGGCGGGCTTGCGGAAATTGCTTGTCGATATCTGGCAAAATCACGTTGCGCAGGCGGTTGCGCAAGGCTTCATTCTCCAGGTTGGTGCTATCGGTCACATAGTGCTGGCGGTTCTGCTTCAGAAATTGCTCAATGTCGTGGCGGCTCACGCACAGCAGTGGTCTCACCACGTTGCCCTGGCGCGGGTGCATGCCCGTGAGGCCGGCGATGCCGGTGCCCCGCAGGGCGTTGAGCATGAAGGTCTCGATGTTGTCGTCGCGGTGGTGAGCCACAGCGATGGCCTGGCTGCGGGTGCGCTTGCGCAGTTGCTCAAACCAGGCATATCTGAGTTCACGGCAGGCCATCTCGGCCGAGGCGCCGTGTTGCTGCATATAGGCTGGCACGTCGAAGTCCTTCACCTGCAGCTCTACGCAGTGCCGGCGGCACAGGTCGCGCACAAAGCGCTCGTCGCGCATCGACTCCTCGCCCCTCAGGTGGAAGTTGCAGTGGGCGGCCGTCACCTTGTAGCCCAGCCGCGAGAGCACAATGAGCAACGCCACCGAGTCGGCCCCGCCGCTCAATGCCACGAGCACCGGTTTGCCTGCCTCAAGCAAACTGTTGCGCTCGATGTAGCTTGCCACAGTATGTAAAAATGCATCCATCTTGTTGCAAATTTACTACAAACGCCCCACATGAGCAAGTGCCAACGCGCTGGCCGCACCGGTATGCTCAAGTGTTGCTGAATCCCTTCATTTTTTCAAGCAGCAGGTGGGTGAAAATTGCTGTTGCCGATATTCATAATCATACTGGCTGACGGGTGGCAAATTGCAAGCAAATTGGCAAAATGTGTGTTGTAGGGCATGGTTTGGAATGAAAAATTGCAAAAATGTTTCAAAAAGAATAAATGTAGAAAATAATAATGAAAATGTGACGTGAAAAGTTTGGCTGTTTCGGCAAAAAGCCGTAAATTCGTGACGAAACCATAACACTGGTTCCTTAACTAATAATATTATAAAAACAAAACCTATAATCACAACTCATAATGAGCTATCTGAATTTTGACAAGAACCTGATGATTAATCTAGAGCAATCTCTCCACAAGGAGATATTGCGCACCAATCAATCGGGTGCTTATCATTGTACGACTATCGTGGGCTGCAACACGCGCAAGCAGCACGGCTTGCTGGTGATTCCGGTGCCTGAGCTCGACGACGACAACCACGTGCTGCTTTCGTCGCTCGACGAGACGGTGATACAGCATGGCGCGCCCTTCAACCTGGGCATCCACAAGTACAATGGTAATGTGTTCAGCCCCAATGGACACAAGTATATTCGCGAGTATGACTGTGAGCGTGTGCCCACCCACACCTTCCGCGTGGGCGGCGTGATTCTGAAGCGCGAGAAAATCTTCATTACCAACGAGAACCGTATCTTGATACGCTACACGCTGGTAGAAGCCCACTCCAAAACCACGATGCAATTCCGCCCGTTCTTGGCATTCCGCAATGCCAACGACCTGTGTGTGGAGAACAACGTCGCCAGTCGTGACTACCAGGAGGTGAGCAACGGCATCTCTACCTGCATGTATGCTGGCTATCCCACGCTTTTCATGCAATTCAACCACAAGCCCCGGTTTGTGTTCGACCCGCACTGGTATAAAGGTGTGCAATACATCAAGGACCAGGAGCGCGGCATCCCCTACACCGAGGATCTCTATGTGCCCGGCTACTTTGAAATCGATATCAAGAAGGGCGAGCCGCTTGTGTTCTCGGCTGGAACCAGCGAGGCCAACACGCGCACGCTCACCAAGATGTATGAAGAAGAAATCAAGAGCCGCACGCCACGCACGAGTTTCTACAACTGCTTGAAAAACAGCGCAAAGCAATTCTATATCAACACTGCTCACGGCCACTACATCATAGCTGGCTACCCGTGGTTCAAGATCAGGGCCCGCGACGAGTTCATAGCCCTGCCGGGTTGCACCTTGAGTGTGCACCACCGTCCCGACTTCGAGGCTATCATGGACACTGCCGCTGTGGCCTTCGACAAGTGGATGAAGACGCTGGAGCCCGACAAGCACCTGCGGGGCATCGACCTGCCCGACGTGCCCCTGTGGGCAATATGGGACGTGCAGCGCTACTCGCACGACCAGACCGCTGAGATAGCCAAGAAGCGCTATGGCGACATGTGCAAAAACCTGGTGAACTTCATCATCGACGGCAAGCACCCCAACCTGCGTGTAGACCCCAACGGCCTGGTGTGGACCGACGGCACCAAGAAACCCATGTCGTGGATGGACGCCTCTAACCCCGACGGCACCCCACTCATCCCGCGCACGGGCTACCTGGTGGAATTCAACGCATTGTGGTACAACGCCCTGATGTTTCTTCAGGAAATCTACGAGGGCGACGAGCAGGAGAAGGACAATGTGGCTCGCTGGAAAGAGATTACCGACAAGGTGAAAACCTCGTTTATCGAGACCTTCCTCAACGACTATGGCTACCTCTACGACTATGTGAATGGCGCCTACACCGACCTGAGCGTGCGTCCCAACATGGTGATTGCCGTGGGCATCGACTACTCGCCACTCGACCGTCGCCAGCGCAAGATGGCACTCGACGTGATCACGCGCGAGTTGCTCACACCCAAGGGCTTGCGCACCCTCAGCCCCAAGAGCTTCGGCTACAACCCGTGGTATGTGGGCAATCCTGAGCAACGCGAGCGGGCCTACTACACAGGCTCGGCACGGCCCTGGCTCATGGGCTTCTATGGCTATGCCTACATCAAGGTGTTTGGCATGGGTGGCGCCTCATTTGTAGAGCGCATGTTGATAGGCTTTGAAGACGAGATGAAGGAGGATGGCATAGGCACGCTCTCGGAGCTCTACGACGGCAATCCGCCCTTCACGGGCCGCGGCGCTGTGAGCTTCGCTGCCAATGTGGGCCACGTGCTGTGGATTTTGCGCCTGCTCAAGACCCTGGATGTGATTGTATAACTCTTTTTTAAAATATAATTCTCACTAATATATATGAAAGCTTTAATGTTTGGCTGGGAGTTCCCCCCTCACATCCTGGGTGGACTGGGCACCGCAAGCTACGGCATCACCAAGGGCATCGCACAGAATGGCGACATGGACATCACCATGGTCATCCCCAAGCCCTGGGGCGATGAGCCCACCGAATACGCCAAAATCGTGGGTGCCAACTGCGTGCCTGTGGCATGGCGCGATGTGAACTGGGACTACGTGCAGGGCCGCATAGGCAATGTGATGGACCCCCAACTCTACTACGACTTGCGAGATCACATCTACAGTGATTTCAACTACATGAATACCAACGACCTGGGCTGCATCGAGTTTAGCGGCCGCTATCCCGACAACCTGCTCGAGGAGATCAACAACTACTCGATCGTGGCTGGTGTGGTGGCCCGCACCATTCCCTGCGACGTGATTCACGCCCACGACTGGCTCACCTATCCTGCCGGCATCCATGCCAAGCAGGTCACCGGCAAGCCACTGGTGATACACGTGCACGCCACCGACTTCGACCGCAGCCGTGGCCATGTGAACCCCACTGTCTACAACATCGAGCGCGACGGCATGATACATGCCGACCACATCATCACGGTGAGCAACCTCACCCGCCGCACGGTGATTGAGCACTACGGCATGCCGCCCGAGAAGGTGACTACCGTGCACAACGCCGTCGAGCCCCTGAGCCAGGAGTACCTCGACATCAAGCCGCCCCACAAGCACGACAAGGTGGTGACCTTCCTGGGCCGCATCACCATGCAGAAGGGGCCTGAATACTTTGTAGAGGCTGCCGCACAGGTGCTTCACAAGATGTCGGACGTGCAATTTGTGATGGCTGGCAACGGCGACATGATGGAGAAGATGATCAATCTGGCCGCCAAGCGCGACATTGCCGACCGCTTCCACTTCACCGGCTTCCTCAGGGGCAAGCAGGTGTATGAGATGCTGGCAGCCAGCGACGTCTATGTGATGCCATCGGTGAGCGAGCCCTTCGGCATCTCACCGCTCGAGGCCATGCAGATGGGCGTGCCCAGCATCATCTCTAAGCAGAGTGGCTGTGCCGAGATTCTGAACAATGTGATTAAGGTCGACTACTGGGACACCAACGCCCTGGCCGACGCCATGCACTCGATCATCAAGTACCCGGCCATGTACAACCAGCTGCGCGAGCACGGCCGCGAAGAGGTGTCTAAAATCGTGTGGAAAAAGGCTGGTGCCAAGATTATCGACATCTACAAGAGTCTCATCAATAAGTAAACAGAGAACACTTAATTATCACTTTAATATTTTAATCAAGACATTACAATGAAAGCGATTTGTTTTTATTTTCAGATACATCAGCCATTCCGCTTGAAAACCTACCGGTTTTTTGACATCGGCAATGACCATTACTACTACGATGATTTCTCCAACGACGACATCATCACCCGCATCGCTCAGCGCAGCTACCTGCCCGCCAATCAGATGCTGCTCGACATGATCAAGGCTAACGGCAAGAAATTCAAGGTGGCCTTCTCGATTAGCGGCACCGCTCTCGAGCAACTTGAGCAATATGTGCCCGAGTTTATCGACTCGATGAAGGAGCTTGCCGAGACGGGCTGCGTCGAGTTTCTGAGCGAGACCTATGCTCACTCGCTCGCATCGCTCGAGGACCCCGACGAATTTGTGCAGCAAGTGAAGGATCACGACAAGAAGATCTACGAGCTCTTTGGCCAGCACCCCAAGGTGTTCCGCAACACCGAGCTCATCTACGACGACGACATCTCGGCCATGGTGGCATCGATGGGCTTCAAGGGCGTGATCACCGAGGGCGCCAAGCACATCCTGGGCTGGAAGTCGCCCAACTACATCTACAACTCGCCCGTGGTGCCCAAGCTCAAGATGCTGCTCAAGAACTCCAAGCTGAGCGACGACATCGCATTCCGCTTCAGCAATCCCTCGTGGGCAAGCTATCCCTTGACCGCCGACAAGTTTATCAACTGGATTGCCGAACTCCCGCAAGAGGAGCAAATCGTGAACCTCTTTATGAACTACGAGACCTTCGGCGAGCTGCAGCCTCGCGAGAGCGGCATCTTCGAGTTTATGAAGGCTCTGCCGCGCTTTGCCGCCGAGAAGGACATCCAGTTCTGGACTCCAAGCGAGGTGGTGGCCAAGATGAAGCCAGTCGACCAGCTCTCGGTGATGCACCCCATCAGCTGGGCCGACGAGGAGCGCGACACCAGCGCCTGGCTGGGCAACACCCTGCAGCAAGAGGCTGTGCACAAGCTCTACTCGATAGGTGAGCGCGTGCGCCTGTGCAACGACCGCCGCATCAAGCAAGACTGGTACTACCTGCAGGCCAGCGACCACTTCTTCTACATGAGCACCAAGCACAGCTCCGACGGCACCATCCACTCGCTCTACAGCCCCTACGACTCGCCCTACATGGCATTTACCAACTACATGAACGTGCTGAGCGACTTCATGATACGTGTGGCCGAGCAATATCCCGAGAATATCGACAACGAGGAGCTTAACTCGCTCTTGCTCACGATACGCAACCAGGAGAACGAGATCAACGAGCTCAACCATGAGGTGGAAATGATGCGCAACAACATCGTCAAGGACACCACTGGCGACTTCCCCGTGAAGGAAGAAGCCGATGCCGAGGAGCCTGCCAAGGTCGAGAAGAAGCCTGCCGAGAAGAAAACTGCAGTCAAGAAGCCCGCAGCCAAGAAGGCACCCGCCAAGGCTGAGAAGAAAACGGCTGCCAAGAAAACCGTAGAAAAGAAATAATACACAATATTATTCTCTAAGACAACTCAAAAGGGGAGCTCTGCACCACAGTGACGGAGCTCCCCTTTCTGCCATAGAAACCTGTAGGAGCCAATCTTGTGAAGGTTTATAAATAAAGTTTTATTATTTTGATAATCAATAAGATGGAATGTGACATTGTCGTGGGCTGGCACAAGGCCGGCCCACGACAAGTCGGTTTTATCACGGTCGCTGTTTAGCCAATGCGTCACCCAAAATCATCCTTTTAACCTGTAACTTATCAAATATCAATTGCCATCTTATGCGCACTGCTACAAATCGACAAAGTCGGGCTGCCGGCCAAAAGGGCCGCACCATGCCAATTTCTTGTTGAATTGGTTGGGGTTTCAAAAGAAAGCAGGAGTTGAATGCCTCCTGGTTGTGCATTCAACTCCTGCGAGTTTGCGTTTTCCTGTTGTGCTACAGGTGGTTGATGACTTGGGCGATGCGTGCTAGGCCCTGGAGCATGCGGGAGCGGGGGCAGGCAATGTTGATGCGTATGTAGCCCTCGCCAGCGTGCTTGCCATACATGGTGCCGCTGTTGACCCACACGTGGCCATCGCGCAGCAGGCGCTCGGTGAGGGCGTCGCTCGTGAGGCCTGTCGAGGTGATGTCGACCCACACAAGATAGGTGCCCTCGAGCCGTGTTACGCGGCAAGCGGGCATGTTCTGGCTGAAAAATTCCTTAAGAGCCTGGTAGTTGCCATGCAGATAGGCTCGCAACTCGTCGAGCCAGTCCTCGCCCTGGTTGTAGGCAGCGATGAGGGCCTCCACACCGAAGGGGTTGACGTCGCACACCTCGTTGTCGTTGACGGCGCGGTCAATCTTCTGCCGCCACTCGGCATTATCGGTCGCCATGATGGCGATTTGCAATCCGGCGGTGTTAAACGACTTGCTGGGCGACACGCAGGTGATGCAATGGTCTTGCAGCTCGGGCGAGATCGAAGCCATGGGCACATAGTCGATGCCCGGCATGGTGAGCTCGCAGTGTATCTCGTCGCTCACGATAATCACGCCGTTTCTCATGCATATCTCCCCCAAGCGGGCCAGCTCGTGGCGGGTCCACACGCGGCCGGTGGGGTTGTGAGGGTTGCACAGCAGCAGCAGTTTCACTTGCGGGTCGCTGGTCACTTGCTCCAGGCTGTCGTAGTCTATCACATAGGTGTCGCCCGTGGCTATGAGGGGGCTCTCCACAATGTGGCAGCCATTGTTGCGTATCGACGAGAAGAAGCAGTTGTAGACGGGCGTCTGCACCGCCACCTTGTCGCCTGGCTGGGTGAAAGCCTTGATGATGGCCGAGAGGGCGGGCACCACGCCGCTGGTGTAGAGCATCCAGTCGCGCTCGATGTGCCACGAGTGGCGGCGGCTAAACCAGTCGATAGCTGCCTGGTAGAAGGCATCGGGCACGGTCACATAGCCATATATGCCATGGTCTACACGCCGCTTGAGCGCCTCGACGATGGCTGGGGCGGTGCGAAAGTCCATGTCGGCCACCCACATGGGTATCACGTCGCTGTGCTGCGGCAGGTTCCACTTGTAGGAGTTGGTGCCGCGGCGGTCGATAAGGGTGTCGAAGTCGTATTTCATCACTTGCGGGTCTCGATAATGCAATTGGCGGGCTGCTTGATGTAGTCGTCGATGGTGATGCGGCCCACGCTGTCGGCCACAATGTGTCCGCTTGTGGGGTTCTTGATCTCGGTGATGGCGCCCTTGATGGTGGCCTCGACGGTCGACTCCTCAAAGGCACGGTCGCAGGCCGGGTCGAAGGTGCAGTCCTCGAGCACCAGATTCTCGGCATAGCACAGGGGCTGCTCGCCGCTTATGTGGCAGCGCACGAGCTTGAGGTTGCGCGAGTGCCAGCCCAGATACTCGCCATTGATTTCGGAGTCATACACGGTCACGTTGTCGGTTTCCCAGAATGAATCCTTGGTCGTGATTTTGGCGTGATGTATCTCGGCGTTTTTCACATACTGGAACACATACTTGCTGTCGCTCACCAGGCCGTCGACTTTCACATTGGTGCAGAACATGAAGGGATAGGTGCCCTCGTGCAGGGTCACATTGTTGATGGTGAGGCCGTCGATGCGCCAGAAGGTCTCGTCGGCGTCGTTGATGGTCACGTTGCGCAGCTCCAGGTTGTGCATCTCGCGGAAGAGCTTGGGCGCGTCGATGACGGTGTCGGTCATGAGCATGTCGTCGCTATACCATATTGCCGAGCGCGAGCCCACCTCAAAGTAGCAGTTGCTCACCTTTGAGCCATACACGTGCCAAAAGGGGTACTTCCCAATCAGCCGGCAATTGTCGACCTCGATATTGTGACACATCTTGATGCCCGACTCGCCCTCGCCTATGGTCACGTGCTCGAGCCGGGTGTCGCGCAGGCCGAAGAGCGGACGCTCTCCGGTGAATGTTTTGTCTTTAATTACGTTCATATTGTGGATATATATATACTGTTTTGTTTTAAACCTAAAATTTCACGTTGCAAAATTAGCTACAATGCAAGAAAGCAATGTTATACATTTTCCCGAAGGAATTAACAAAAATCAAGATTCTTGGTACTTCACTTTGATCCAGCGGCCCGACTTGAGGCGCACGAGATAAATGATGCCGCGGAATATGAGCTCGGTGCACATGGCCGTCCACACGCCGGCGAGCCCCATGTGGTAGTGCAGCACCAAGAGGGCCGACAGGGTGATGCGCACGCCCCACATGCTCACGATGTTCATCACGCAAGGCACCAGCGTGTCGCCAGCACCCACAAAGATGCCGTAGCTCACGATGGCGGCCGCAAACATGGGCTCGGCCCAAGCCTCGATGCGCAGTGCCACAGTGCCCTGGTCGATGATGCCCTGCACGGGCGACATGATGCCCATCATGGTTGGGGCACACAGCCACATGAGCACGCCCATGATGCCCATCACCACCATGCCCATCACCACGGTGATGTTGGCAAACTGGCGGGTGAGGTCGCGGCGGGCGGCGCCTATGCTCTGGCCCACCAGCGTGGTGGCGGCGTCGGCAATACCGTAGCCCGGCATGTAGCACAGGCTCTCGGCCGTGATGGCAAAGGAGTTGGCGGCAAGCGGGATGCTGCCCAGTGGGGCCACAATGCGGGTGATGGTGATCTGGGCGCTGCACATGATGAAGTGCTGGATTCCCATGGGCAGGCCTATCTTCACCGCCTTCTTCAAGCAAGCCTTCTGGGGCTTGAAGCTGCCATGCTCCTGGGTGAGCTTGAGCTCACGCGACTTGAAGCACATGTAGTAGAACATGCCGAAGCACGTGAACAACTCGGCCAGAAATGTGCCCAGTGCGGCGCCTGTCACCCTCAAGCCTGCGCCCGGCAGGGTGAAGTTGATGCCCAATAGCGAGAGGTGATGCTCGGGGAATATCAAGAAGTAGTTGAAGACCACGTCGAGCACGCCCATCATCACATTGAGCAAGCTGGGCACCTTGATGTTGCCGCTGCATCGCAGCATGCCGCTCGCCAGGAAGTCGAGCGATAGCAGGGGAATGGCCATCGAGAATATCATGAAATAGACGGTGGCGTTGCCGCATATCTTGTCGTCGGCATTGAGCCAGTGTGGCAGCGATGGGCTTATGGCAAAACCTATCAAGCCTAGCGCCAGGCCGAAGATGATCACGGTGATAATCGACTGCCTGAGCACCGAGCGCGCCTCGCGCGGCTTGCCAGCACCGATGAGATGCGCCACCTGCACCGCAAATCCCGTGGCTGTCGCGTTGCATATGCCGCCAAAGAGCCAGGTCGTGGTCGACACCAGTCCAATGGCCGCCGAGTCGTCGGCACCCAGCTGGCCCACCATCGATGCGTCGATATATTGCATCAAGATGGATGAGAGCTGAGCCAGAATGGCGGGAAGCGACAGCAATGAGGTGAGCCGCATCTCTTGCCGCAAGGTCATGTGCTTGCCGTCGCGTATCATTGCCAGCAGTGCGTCTTTGCCTAGTTGAGCCATCGGGTGTAATGAATAGTTGCTTTTTATATATAATGTGTGATGTGCCGATTTTGCGAGTGCAAAGTTAAATAAAACCTTTGCACCACTGGAGGTGCAAAGGTATAAAAATGTATAAAAAAGCCTCGCTTGCTTGAAGCGAGGCTCTTTTATCGAGCTTAAATGAATTCTTCAGAATTATTTTGCGCGGTTGATAGTAACGGCACGGTCGAGAGAAGCGGCCTTAGCACCATAGTTGGTGAGCTCGCCGTCGTTGATTTGTGCGTCGAGACGACCAGCCTCGATACCCTTGTCAACGAGCATCTTCTTAACCGAAGCAACACGCTCCTTGCGCAGGCGGGTGTTGATGGCGTTGTTACCAGTGTAGTTATCGGCCCAGCCAGTGAGAACGTAGTTGTTGTTCTCGTTCTTCATCACCTCACCAACGGCGTCAACCACATTCTTCTGCACCCCCACAACCTTAGAAACGTTGATTGGGAAGTATACAGTTGCCAGAGGAGCCTCGGCAGCATGAGCAGCCTCAGGTTGCTTGCGGTTGCGGCACTCGTCGAGTTGTTGCTTCAGGTTGGCAATGTTCTGGTTAGCAGCCTCCAGTTTGGCGCGCAGGTCATCAACATAAGCGTCGGTGTACTTAACCTCGGGGCAAACGGGAACTACAGGAGCATTCCACTCGGTCTTGTTGAACTTGTAAGAAAGACCAACGAGTACCGATGGCATCTCGTTCCAAGTCTTAGCGTATCCGTCAATATGCTCTTGCATCTCGTCGAAACGCAGGTCGAGCAGCACGTTCACGTGGTTGCTCACGCGGAAGGTGTTGAGCAAGCCGGCACGGAAGCTGAAGTTACGCGAGTGGTCGCCCTCGTTGGCCGAGTACTTCCAGTCACCCTTGTCGTCCTTTTGCACCTCACGAGAATACACCCAGTGTACACCCATGCCTCCGTAGAGGATAGCGTTGTAGAAACGACCAGGCTTGTAACCTACAATCCAGTTAGTCAGGTTGAACATCAGGTCGCCAAAAGCGCCGATGTTGTTGAACTGCTGCTTGTGGAAACCATCCTTGGCAGTCTCGTTGCGATAACCCAGAACGCCCTCGTCATACTTGAGGGTAGCGCCCTTGAGTTGCTCAAACTCACCGCCCAGGCGAGCACCCCACAGTGGAGAGAACCACTTGCCAACGGCCAGGTTACCCTTCCAACCGAGACGATCGCCAAATTTAGCGTGCTTGTCGTACTTCGACATCATAACACCAGCACCGCCTTCAGCCTCAACGAACCAGTTGTCCTGCATTCTGTTGAAGAGATAGCCTTGAGCTGGATCTTCTACATAAGTCACCTCCTGAGCGTTGACTGCAGCAGGTGCCATCAGCATTGCGCATGCAAATGCTAATAATGTAATCTTTTTCATAGACTTACGTTTTTTGTTATTGTAATTAAACATTTAAAAATTATATTCTACTACAAATTATGTGCAAATATATAGCTTTTTTGGAAACTAACCGCAATTTTCTTGAAAAAAAGCGATTACAAAGCACTATTTTTTCATTTTTTTACCCATTTTTCAATGTTTTGGGCGATGTTTTGGGGTGTGAAGCCAAATTTTTCTTCCAAAACCTTGTAGGGTGCCGAGGCTCCGAAGTGGTCGAGGCCATAGATCTTGCCATTGGGAATCAAGCGCTGCAGGGTAGAGGGCAGTCCGGCGGTGAGGCCATAGGCTGGCACGCCACTGGGTATCACGCTCTCGCGATAGGCCTGGTCCTGGTTGAGGAAGAGCCCGATTGAGGGCACCGACACCACTTGGGCCTTGATGCCGTGGCCGGCGATGATGGCGGCGGCGTCGCACAGCGTGCTCACCTCCGAGCCATTGCCCACAAGCACCACGTCGGCGTCTTTCTGCTCCTTCACCACATATCCGCCCCGCTGTGCTCCCAGTGCGTCGTTGTATCGAGCCGCGTAGTCGTCGCCGTGCTGCGAGGGCACGTCGTTCACGGCCTGGCGCGAGAGAATGAGCGCGGTGGGCGTGGCGGTGTTTTCCATCGCCATCTTCCAGGCCACAGTGGTCTCGGCAGCGTCGGCCGGGCGCAGCACGAGCATGCTGTTGAGGCCGTGCCCGTTTTTGATTTCCTCAAGCAGGCGCAGTTGCGCTTCCTGCTCCACGGGCTCGTGGGTGGGCCCGTCCTCGCCCACGCGGAAGGCGTCGTGAGAGAAAATGAATTTCACGGGCAGCTCCATGAGGGCCGAGAGCCTGATGGCGGGTTTCATGTAGTCGCTGAAGACAAAGAAGGTGGCGCAGGCGCCCACGAGGCCGCCGTGCAGAGCTATGCCGTTGATAATCGCGGTCATTGCCAGCTCCGAGACACCGGCGTGCAGGAAGGCGCCCTTGAAGTTGTGGGGCGTGAAGGCGCCGGTCTTCTTCATGAAGGCCTCGGTCTTGTCGCTGTTGGCCAGGTCGGCCGACGACACAATCATGTTGTGCTGCTTCTCGCCCAGCACTGCCAGCACGTCGGCACTGGCCGTGCGAGTGGGGTTGTTGGGCTTATGGGCGATGGCGGCGTAGTCGATGTCGGCCACTTTGCCGTCGATGTAGTCATGGAGCTCTTGGGCTTTCTCGGGATTGGCCTCGATCCACTCGCGCTCCTTGGCTCGGCGCTCGGCCACGATCTTCTTGAGCTCCTGGCGGCGCTGGGCATAGAGCTCGGCCACCTCGGGGAATGTGGCCCACGGGTCGTCGAGGTTGCCGCCCAGGTGCTCGATGGTGCGCTCATAGCTGGCGCCCGACTTGCTGAGCGGGTTGCCATGGGTGCTGCACTGTCCCTCAAAGTTCTTGCCGTCGGCAGTGACGCAGCCGCGGCCCATGATGGTGTGGCCTATGATGAGGGTGGGGCGCTCGGTCTCTTGCTTGGCCTGCTCCAGGGCCTGGGCCATGGCGGCGGGGTCGGTGCCGTCGACCTCAATCACATTCCAGTGCCAGGCGCGGTACTTGGCGGCGGTGTCCTCGTCGCTCACCGCGTCGGTGTCGGTCGAGAGTTGCACCTCGTTGCTGTCGTAGAACATGATGAGGTTGCTCAAGCCCAGATAGCCGGCTATGCGCCCGGCCTCTTGCGAGATGCCCTCTTGAATGCCGCCGTCGCTGATGAAGGCATAGGTCTTGTGGCCAAACACAGGGCTGTAGTGCTGGCTGATGAATTGCTCGGCGATGGCGCATCCCACGGCCATCACATGCCCCTGGCCCAGCGGGCCCGAGGTGTTCTCGATGCCATGCTTGGAGTCGAGCTCGGGGTGGCCGGGGCACACGGTGCCCCAGGAGCGGAAGCTCTTGATGTCGTCGAGGGTGTAGAGGCCGGCCAGGTGAAGCACGGCGTAGAGCATGGGCGACATGTGGCCCGGGTCGAGGAAGAAGCGGTCGCGGGCAAACCAGGTGGGGTCGTCGGGATCGCCAATGATACAGCTTGAATAGAGCACGTTGATAAAATCGGCTGCACCCATTGCGCCACCTGGGTGACCCGATTTGGCTTTTTCAACCATCGTTGCGGCCAAGATGCGTATGTTGTTGGCCGCCCTGTCCATGAGTTGTTTATTTAGCATAGAGGTTGGGATATATGTTTTGTTAGTTAGTTACACCTTATTATATAAGTGCACACACTTGTAAATGCACTACGAATGTATATATTTTTTGCCGTAGCCGCAAATTTTTTGGCAATAAAATGCGGCTTTCGTTCAGCCAGGGTCATCTGGCGCAACGAAAGCCGCTATTTCTCAATGCCCTACACGCAGAGCGCGGCACGGGCACATGATCTATCATCAATCCACAGGGATGTCTTTGTTCACATTCTTCGAGCCCACGAGAGCGTAGAAGAGCAGATAAGCGATACTCACCAGAGGCAGGATGTAGCTTATCATGTAGCCAGCGTGGTCGGCGATGAGATTTTGCAGCAGTGGCATGATGCCGCCGCCCACAACCATCATCATGAAGATGCCCGAAGCGGCTGCGGTGTACTTGCCCAGGCCCTCGGTGGCGAGGTTGAAGATGCAACTCCACATCACGCTGGTGCACAGGCCGCACAGCACGATGTAGAGGGCTGCGATGGGCACTGCCGTCATTTCAAATGAGCTGCCGGTGAAGAGGGGCATGTTGACCATCGTGGTCTTGCTCGAGGTCATGGCCAGGATGATGAGTACGATGGCTACGCTGGTCACGCAGGTCATCATGGTGCGGCTCGAGAGCTTGGCTGCAATGCCGCCGCCCACGATGCGGCCCACGAGCATGAGGAACCAGTAGGTGCCGGCCACAAAACCGCCTATTGCGGCTGCGTTGGCTGCCAGCTGGGCGCCCTTGGCGGTGGTGTCGCTCAGGTAGAAGTTGAGCGTGCCAGGCAGGCCCACCTCGATACCCACATAGAGGAAGATGCCTATTGCGCCCAGCACGAAGTGGCGGAACGACCATGCGCTGTGCTCAAAGACGGTGTCTTTGCCAGTCTTAGAGGCCTCGGGGTCTTGAATGGGAATGAAGCTGATGACGATAAACGAGAGGAAGAACACGGCGATTGCGATATACATCACCAGGTTCACGTCGGCAAGTGTGGTGTCCTTGGTCACTGTGCCCACGAGTGCACCCACCAGCATTGGGGTGAGCGTGCCGGCCAGCGAGTTGAAGGTGCCGCCTATCATGTTGAGCTGATTGCCGCGGTTGCCGCCGCCGCCCAGCAGGTTGAGCATGGGGTTGACCACGGTGTTGAGCATGCACACGCACAGGCCAGCCACGAAGGCACCAATCAGATATACCACAAAGGCGCTCATGCCCATGGCCATCTTGCCGCTCAGAAACTGGATGCACATGCCCACAAAGCCCAGGGCGATGCCGGTGAGGGCGGTCTTCTTGTAGCCGATCTTGGTGAGCAGCTTGCCTGCGGGAATGCCCATGAAGAGATAGGCAAGGAAGTTCATGAGGTTACCGAGCATGCCCAGCGTGTTGGACCCGTCGATGAAGGGCTGATTTTTCCAAATCACGCCCACAGGCGCAGCCAGATTGGTCACGAACGAAATCATAGCGTAGAGAAACATCATTGTGATAATCGCAACGATGCTTCCGTTTTGTTGTTTTTGTTGAGCCATTTGTTTTTAGTTTTTTAATCTATTAATTAGTTAAAATTATATGCTTGCTATCTTGATGACGTAAAGTTACATCAAATTTTTAAGAGTTAGGTCTATTTTAAGTTAATATTCTCGTGGTCCGAAAATATCGGTGCCAATGCGCACCATCGTCGACCCCTGGTCGACGGCTACTTTCCAGTCGTGGCTCATGCCCATGCTCAGCTCCTTGAACCCGGGCTGGGTGAAGAATTCCTGCTTGAGTATCTCGTAGGCGTGACGCACCATGCCAAACTCGTGGGCCACTTGGCGCATGTCGGGGGTATTGGTGGCCATGGCCATCAGGCCGGCGATGTGCACGTGGGGGTAGCCCTCGAGCTGCCCCTGGGTGGCGGCGTTGAGCAGCTCGTCGACGCTGAAGCCGCTCTTGGTTTCCTCCTGGGCCACATGCACTTGCAGCAGCACGTCGACCTCTCGCTCGATGCGGGCGGCCTCTTTCTCGATGGTCTTGAGCAGCTTGATGCTGTCGACGCTCTGTATCATCTTCACGTGGGGCATGATCATGCGCACCTTGTTGGTCTGCAGGTGGCCTATCATGTGCCACTCCACGTCGGCGGGCAACTGCGGCTGCTTCTGCACCATCTCCTGGGCGTGGTTCTCGCCGAAGAGGCGCTGGCCGGCGTCGTAGGCCTCGCGCAACTTCTCCACAGGGTGAAATTTCGACACGGCCACCAGCCGCACGCCCTGAGGCAGCTGCGTGGTGATTTTGTTTATGTTATCTTCGATCGACATGGCGATATTTTGATTGGCAATTTTTTCTCGAGCCGTAGAGGGCGCGCAATTTATTCGCCTTGCCCCTCGGCTTTCTTGCGGGCGGCCTTGTCGGCCAGGGTCTCTTGCAGGTTGGCGGCAAAGACGTCGAGGAGCGGGGTCTCGGTGATTTGAGCGATCTCGTAGTCAAACATGGTGTCCTTCATGCCGTTCATGAAGGTGTCGAGGGCATACTTGAACTCGCAGGCCTGTACCAGGTAGTAGGATGGCGTGCGCTTCTCGGCAGCGGTCTTCTCGTCGATGGTGATCATGTTGATTTTCACCTTGTACCACTTGTCGCCGTTGGGGTCGTAGAAGATGTCGTCGAGTCTCACTTTCTTCACGGCGGCCACGGTGAAGTCGCCCGAGATGTAGGGCTGCATCTCCTCGGTGATGCGGGCCTCGGCCTCGGTGAACGAGAGCGCGTCGACAAGATAGGGCTCGGTCACGGTCTTGATGTTGCCTGTTTCGAGCGTTTTATCGTATTTTACTTTTGTTTCAAACCACTGTGACATATCGGTGTAATGCTTTTAATTGTTGATAAAATAAAAATTCTGTAGGTGGATAGAGGCTTATTTTTGTTTTGCAAAGTTACACATTTATTTCAATTATTGATAACTTTGCAACCGATATGAGTGATTTTTTCAAGACGATAAAGGGCAAGTCGCAGGGCCTCTACAAGGAGAAGATGAGCAAGTTTATCTCCTTTGCCGTGCCGGTGGCTACTGCCGACGAGGCTCGTGCCGTGATCAAGAAGATAGGCAATGAGTACCACGATGCCCGGCACTGCTGCTGGGCCTACATGATAGGCACCCAGCGCGACGAGTACCTCTCGAGCGACAACGGCGAGCCCTCGGGCACTGCCGGCAAGCCCATACTGGGGCAAATCAACTCATTTGGCCTGACCAATGTGGTGATTGTGGTGGTGCGCTACTTTGGCGGTATCAAGCTGGGCACGTCGGGCCTGATTGGCGCCTACCGCGAGGCGGCGCGCCAGGCCATCGAGGCGGGCACCATCATCGAGTGCCACGAGCAGGCGCGCGTCACCTTCAATTTCCCTTACTTGAGCATGAACGATGTGATGAAAATCGTGAAGGCCGACGAGAAGATACGGGTGCTCGACCAGCAATTCGACAACGACTGCGTGATGACGCTCGAGACCGATGCCGACCGCATGCCGGCCTTGCAGCAGCGCCTGCGCGACGACGTGGCGGGCCTGGCTATCCTCGAGGGGTGAAGACGAAGCGGGCGCGGCAGTGGCTCACCGTGGCGTCGTCGATCGAGAGCTTGCAGTCGAGCGGGTCGCTGTCGTCGACGTGCACCGTCAGGGTGTCGCCAAAGCGGGTCTCGTGCATGAAGGCTATCTCGAGCCGGTGCACCTGCTCCTTGTCCCATTTCTCAAGCGGGAACTGATTCATGAGCAACTCGAGGTATCGCACGGTGTTGACGTGGCGGTTCACGTCGCAATCGGTGTATTGAAAGGTGTAGGGCACGCTGCGGCCCTCGGTCACGGGACGCATGCGGCTTTGTGGTGTGATGGGGCACTTGCGGGCCGATATGTTGTCGCGTATGTAGGCCAGCTTGGAGATGTCTACGCTCTCGCGCGTGGCATAGTTGATCACCATCCATATCGTGCGCACGCCGCCTATAACTGCACCGTCCTTGTCGCGTATCTCCATGTTGCGCTGCGAGAAGTGGCGGTTGTAGTCCTCGATCCAAGTTGTGAAGCTATACTCCTCATTCACTTGTGGATAGCGGTCCATCTCTATAGTAACCCTTGAGAGCACCCAGCCCTGGTTTTCCTCGATGAGCTTGGCATAGCCCACGCCCCAGGCGTTGGCATGCAGGGTGGCTATATCGATCACGCGGCTCATCACCAGGGTGAGTGGCATCTCCTGCTCGGGGTTGCACTCGTCGGCGGTGAGAAAATATGTTTTGGTAAACTCTTTGATGTTGCTTGTCATGTGCCTGTGTGCTAATGTCTTTCTTGATTTTGTTTCACTTGATGCCGCACTCGCGCTTGAGCTCGGCGGTGGTGGAGTGCCGCTTGCCGTTGAGGTCGTGCAGATACTGGTTCACGTCGTCGAGCGGCATGTGCTTCACGCGGTCGAAGCGCTCGGGGTGCAGGATGCGGGTCACCACGATGCGCTGTATCTGGGTCTTGGGACAACGCCCCAGGCTGTAGCCCATGGTGGCAGGCTCCTTGCCGGGGCCGTTGCTGCTCCAGTAGGTGACGTTGCCCTGCTTGTCGAAGCCCATAAATATCACGCTGTGCCCGGCCTCCTGGTCGTCGCCCTTCACGCCGTTGTAGCCTATGATGGCGCCGCGGTCGCTGCCACTCTCGTCGTTGCGGTTCCAGAATATCTTGAGGATGTCGCCGGGCACCATGTGGCTCCATATGGGGTCGGCACACCACTCCTCGTCGGTGAGGTAGCGCTCGGTGGGTGTCTCCTTGTTGCGCTCGCTCTTGGCGCCGCGGTAGGCCGTGTAGCTCATGCCCGCGCCCAGCTCATTGATGAGCACGCCCATCGAGGGGCCGTTGGCATTGGCGCGCCCCCAGAAGCCCACGCCGTCGTCCTGGCTCAGCCCCTGGGGATTGAGCGGACCGGCGATGCCCACGCAGGGCTTCATGCGTGCCCAGGCCTGGCGCGAGATTTTGCCCCCGGTGTCCCACATGGTGAGGGCCTTCATGAGCGCGAGATAGGTGGCACTGGAGCAAAACGAGGGTTGCGCCTTGCGGGGATCGATGTGCGGCTTCACGTCGCCGGCGGCCATGCCGAATGCCGCCTCGAGTCCTTGCCAGGCAGTGGTGGGGAAGTCGGCGGTGGGCTTGCCGCCCGTGTAGTAGCCTCCACGCTGTGGAAATGAGTCGATTGCGGCCAGCAGGGTCGCCTGCCACTGCTTGTTGACTTTCTCCCGGGCCGTTGCTGGCAGTGCGGCCATGGCGAGAATGAAGGCCGCGAGTGTGAGTATTTTAATTTCTTTTATCATACTTTGGTAGTAATCACGGCTCAAAGTTAATGAAAAAAATGAGAATTTTGTAGTAACTTTGTCGCGCAAAACAATTGAGGATACAATGTTCAATTTTTTTAAGAAGAAAAAAGAAGACGCAAAGCTTTTCTATCATACCGATGTGCACTGCCACATCTTGCCGGGCGTAGACCACGGGTCGCCCGATGTAGAGCACTCGCTTGAGATGCTGCAAGCCGAAGTCGACATGGGCATCAACCGTGTGATTTTGACATCACACACCACTGCCGAGACTTTTGAGAACACGCCCGAGACGCTCAAGGCCGCCTACGGGGTGCTCACCAAGGCCGTTGCCGAGGCCGGCCTGAACGTGGAGCTGCACGTGTCGTCGGAATACCGCATCGATGAGTACTGGAACAGCCTATACAGCGAGGGCCGCATCTTGCCCATGCCAGGCAAGTATATTCTGCTTGAAAACTCGTTCACTCAGGAGCTTATCGAGATCGACCAGCTCCTCTTCGACTTGCAGTGCAAGGGCTATCATCCCATTCTGGCACACCCCGAGCGCTACCGCTACTACTACGACCGCCACAACCGCTACGAGCAATTGCACACCCATGGTGTGTATTTCCAACTCAACATTCTCTCGCTGGCAGGCTACTTTGGCAACGGCGCCCGCGAGACTGCCATGTGGCTGATCAAGAACAATCTGGTCGACATGTTTGGCAGCGACATGCACATGATGGAGCACGCCGAGATTATCAAGGACTACATCGGCAGCAAGGACTGGCGCAAAATCAGCGAGCGCGTGCAAGGCCGCATCCTCAACGACATGGTGCGCTAATCAGCGCTCAACATAACGCATAACAAAGTGCCCCGCAGCTGTGGCTCTCAACCACCATTGCTGCGGGGCACTTTAATTCTGCCTTAGTCGCGCTTTGTAGCGGTGTACAAAAGATGTCAATTGTCATTCTATAAGTTTGATGATTTGAAATGACTGGAGAAATCGCGACTATGGTTAAACCGACTTGTAGGGGCCGGTCTTGTGCCGGCCCACGACAATGTTACATCCTATTCCATTGAATATTAAGAGAATGGAACCATGATTGTGCTTTGTTGCGTTGTGGGAGTCAATGTTGAAGTCCAATCGATATTATGCTCTGTAGCCGGGCAGCCACAAGGGCCGCACCCTGCCACTTGCACTCACACACCAGTGAATATTTTGGGGTGATGTAACGCCAAAGTCAAGAAAAAGTGCCCCGCAGCTGTGGCTCTCAACCACCATTGCTGCGGGGCACTATGCTGTTGTGCTATGTCCCCCCCCTGGGGGCTAACGCGCGGTGTTGCTCCTACTGCACATAGAGCTGGAAGGGGGTCTCCTTGCCGTCGACCTGGTAGGTGCCTTGGTACTGCATGCCGTCGTAGGTGCCGGCCAGAGTGCCCATGAGCTTGTTGCCAGGGCCGTAGATCGACACGGTGAGGTCATGGCCGTCGCCTATGCCCAGCATGTGCAACTTGGCTTGTTCCTTACCATTCTTGATGAAACTGCCCGAGCCCTTCACATTCTGCGGGTCTTTGACGTTGAGCACCATCATAAACTCGCGTTGGCCTATGTGACCTGCCATCTTGGGCATGGTTGAGGCCTTGACGGGAGCCCTGCGTTCCACTCGCGCGGGCCCCATGCTGCCCATCGGCTCGCCGGCAAAGGGGTCGGCGCTGCCCATCATGGCATTCATCATGGCCTGCATGGCGCTGTCGGTCTGCTGCATCTCGGCCATGGCGGCCTGCATCATCGAGTCGGCCTGGGCGTCGGTCATGTTGCCGCTTGTGGTTATCGTGATCGAGCCGTTGGGCGTCTTTTGCACGGTGGTGTGCTCCTGGGTGGAGTGGTGCTCATAGTGCACGGTGGTGTGGCCGGCAATCCACCATATCATCATGATGATGATGAGGGCCACGGCGATGGCGGCGAGAATGATTGATACCCAGAAGTATTTGTGCCTGCTCTTCTTGGGGGCAGTGTAGAATGGCGGCGGGGTGGGTTGCGCGCCACTTGCGGCGGCAGTGTCGGGCGGCGGCGGTGGGGTAGACCCGCCGGTTGCCGGTGATTGTGCTTGCCCGGGAATGGGCGGAACCTGGGCATCGTCGTTGTCGACGGGCTTCAAGTCGTCGCGGTCCCAGAATTTCTTCTCGTCGGGCGAGGCGTTGGGCGCCGGGGTGCCGCAATTGGGGCACACCTTGGCGCCGTCGGGTATCACTTGCCCGCAATTGTTGCAAATGTTTTTCATTTCTTGTTTACGATTTTTTTAACGAAATCAATGATGATGTCGGCCGTGACTTGGGTGCCCAGCAGCGAGGCGTCGATGCACAGGTCGTAGCTTGCGGCGTCGCCCCAGCGCTTGTCGGTGTAGAAGTTGTAGTACTCGGCACGCAGCTTGTTCTGCTTCTCGGCCATCTCGCGGGCCTCTTTCTCGGTCTTGGCGTCGCCGCGGGCGATGATGCGCTTCACGCGGTCGTCGAGCGATGAGTGCACAAAGACGCTCACCACCTTGCAGTGGTTGCGCAGCAGGTAGTCGGCAGTGCGGCCCACAATCACGCAGGGGCCGCGGTCGGCCAGGCTGGTCATCACCTCGCTCTGGGCGCGGTATATGCTGTCGTCGCTCAGGGGCGTGTTGCCTATGAAATAGGCGCCTGTGTTGTAGCCCAGGTTAAACGACCACAGGCTCGAGAAGAAGTGTGGCGAGCGCTCGTCGGCTGCCTCAAAGAAGTCCTGGTTCACGCCGCTCGACTTGGCTGCCTCGCGCAACAATTCCTTGTCGTAGTAGTCGATGTCCAGCCCTTTGGCAATGAGCTGACCTATCTCGCGGCCTCCGCAGCCAAACTGGCGGCCCAGCGCCACCACATAAGTTTTGTCATTTTCCATCTTATTGTCTCGTTACGTGTTCTTTTTTTTCGTTTGATTAATTGTTGCTTGTCGTGTCGGCTGCCGCAGCTGGCTCCTCGAGGGGCTCGGCCGGGGCAGGGTGGAGCAAGTCGTCGCCATTCACCACAAAGGTGGATGGGGTGAGCTTGCCGCTCTTGTAGAGACCTACAAATTTCGTGCCCCGGTAGTGCACGGGCTCGGTCACCAGCTCATACACGCGCTCAAACTTGATTTTGCCGCCTGCGTTGTTCAGGGCTTGCTGCAGCACCAGGATGTTGTCGGCAGTGGCCACCTCGTGCTTCACGATGAAGTAGCAGTATTTCACCTTGATCACGCCATATAGCAGCTTGCGTGCAGCCTGGCTCTCGCTCATCACGTCGTAGCTCGCTATCGCGATGCGGGTGCCGCCATCTACCATGGGGTTGATACTGAGCGAGAAAAACGGCGACTCGTAGTTGGTGGTCACGATGCTGTCGAGCACGGGTTTCAGCGCCGCGATGAGCTGCTTCTGCTCGCCGCGGGTGTTGAATGCCAGGTTTTGCAATTTCAGGTAGTCGGTCTTCTCAGGAATGATGCCGCGCTGCGCCTGGGTGAACTGCATGGGCACCAGCACGCTGTTTTTGTCGCCAGCTTGGGCGGCAAGTGCCAAAATGGCAAGCACGGCTATGAGCAAACTCTTTTTCATTGTCAATTCCTCTTGAATTAAAGTTCAAAAATACTGCTTTTGCGAGAAATATCAATGAGTTGATGGATAAAAAAGCTTAAAAGCCCATTTCCTGGCGTTGTCGCTCACGAAATTGGCCTTTTGCAATTCATTGCAACAAAGCACAATACCGACCAGTAGGGGCCTATCTTGTGCCGGCCCACGACAAGTGGGTTTAACCATGGCGGCGATTTAGCCAGCGCCACCTTAAATCATGCTTTTGCAAACTGCTACAAAGCGGCGAAGTCGGGAAATAAATGTATTTGTAATACATTGCAATATAATCATTTGCGATGTTTCAGGGCGGCCACAAGGGCTGCATCCTGCCAGTGCAGCATCGCAGCCTTTGCTTGGCTACAATTGCGTGGCTGGGCGGGGTGTCCACTGGCGCACGTAGGCCTCGGCGCGGGTCACGCCTGCTTGCATGCCGCGAAAGAGCTCCATCTTGTCGTGCCAGGTGTAGAGGTCGTCCATGTTCTGGCTCACGTGGCAGTTGCATGCCTGCCGCTTGGTGGCTGCCACGGCGGTGATGTCGACAAAATCGGTAGGCGTGAAGTTCTGGGTCTGCATGCCGGTCATCACCTCAAAGTAGTAGAGGGCAAAGCTGTAGCCCAGCCGGCGCCAGGCATCGCGCACGAGCACGCTGCACACGCAGTGGTCGCGGTGGCTGTCGACGGGCCAGTGGGTGAGCACCAGCGAGGGCTTTTCTTGGGCTATGACCTGGCGCACCTGGGCATAGCGCTGGGCGTCGATGCGGGTGTCGCCGTCGATTTGCGTGAGAAAGATGGGGCGGGCTCCTGTCACGGCGCAGGCATTCTGGGCCTCGCGGGTGCGTATCGAGGCGGCCTCGTCGTGGCTCTTGCCCTCGATGCCGGCCTCGCCGTGGGTGAGATACACGCTCACCACCTCATAGCCGGCTTGCCCGAGCAGCAGCATCAAGCCGCCACAGCCCGTCTCGGGATCGTCGGGGTGGGCGCCTATCACCATCACTTTCTTGCCCGTGTTTTGTCCTTCGGCAGGCCGGCTGTCGCTGGCTTGCGCATCGAGCGGCAAGCCCAGCACTGTGGCTCCTGCCAGCGTGGTTGCGGTCATCTTTATCATTTCGCGTCGCGATATTTTCTTCATAGTTTTTTCTGTATTATTGCATCGAGTAGGTGTGCACACTTGTGGCTTGTGCCGAGGGCAGATAGTTGATGCCCCACCAGCACATTTGCAACAGCACAAAGCACACGATGAGCAGCCAGCAGGCAAGCTTGGGGTGGCGTGTGTCGTAGCGTGCAAGATGGATGTAGACCAGATAGGCCAGCCAGGTCACGGCAGCCCAGGTCTCCTTGGGGTCCCACGACCAGTAGTGCCCCCAAGCCTCTTTGGCCCAGAGCGCGCCCATGAGTATGCCCAGGGTGAGGAAGGTGTAGCCGGCGCACACAAGGTTGACTTGCGATTGCTCGGCAGTGGCAATCGATGCCGCAGTAGCCTTCTTGGCAAAGAAAAGCTGGTAGATGGCAATGAGCGTGGCAGCGCCCATGAGCGCATAGGCAATCATGTAGGATATCACGTGGGGTGCAAACCACGGGCTCTGCAAGGCCGGCATGAGCGTGGTGCTGTGTATCTCGGGCTTGAGCAGGTTGATGGTAATAAACACGACGGCCATGATGGTGCTCAGCGAGAGTATCCACCGGTAGTGCCAGCGGCCGTAGACGATGATGCCTGCCACGGCAAGAAACAGCGAGTACCACAGGCGTGTCTCGCCCATGGTGCGCAATGGCGGCCGTTGCAGCGAGGCCCACATCACGATGATGTAGGCGAGAAATATCGCGATTCCCGCGATGGTGGTGGTATAGGCCACCAGGGCTTTGTCCTTCCACGCGGCTACTGCGCCGGCAATCCATAGCACGATGGCTATGATGGCGATAAAGAGGAAATAATCCCAAATCATGCTGCGTCCTCCTTCCTTCTTGAACCAGGGGCCACAAACATGCCCACTGCACCAATAAACAAAAACCCGATGCCCACATACACCGCTGGCAACCAGGGATCGCTGACGAGCTCAAACACGCTGTACTGGCTCATGGGCCCCATGGCCTGGTCGTAGCCGTATTGGTAGATTTTCCAGCCGTTCACCGTGTAGGGCTTGTTCACCTCGATGGTGGTCTCGATGTGCTTGCCGTCTTGGGTCATGATTTCGACCTCGCTGGCAAAGCGCTTGGGCATCTTGTCTTCTTTGTATTGCTCCATGATGAACTTGTCGAGCTGGATGGCCACGTCGAGGTTGTGCACCTGGTCGTAGCTGTCGAGGCCGCGCCACTCGGGCCGGCCATACTCGCAAAACATCTTGAGCCGCTGCATGTCGGCCGAGCCCAGCGTGCCGCACACGAGCACCATGAAGATGCCCACGTGGCTGGCCAGCGACGGCAGCCGGCGCCACTTGAAGTGTGCCACTTGCTTGATGGCCACAAGGCCCACAATGGCCGTGAGCAGGAGATAGATGAGCACAAAGGGCCAGAACGACAGCATCTTGCTCAGCCCCAGTGGATCGGCTGGCGCCGACTCGGCCGCAACCTGCTGTGTGCATCCCATGACCACGGTGAGCACCACGGCAATGGCCAGCGCTGGCACTGCCGCCTGCCACGTCGTTAAAAACCTGATGGCATACACGCGGTCGCTCAATGCGTAGCACAGGCCGAGCAGCAGCACATAGATGATGAGCACAAATACATTGGCGGGCCAGGCAAAGACATTCCAGTTGATCGCACCCACCGAAAATTGGAGGAGGACTCCAACGAGAACAAGTCCTCCTCCAATTGTGATACCTTCTTTAATTGACCATGGTTTCTTCCACATCAGTCACTTAGATTTCGATTAGTTTCTTGTTCTTTTTGGCAGACTGAACCCACTTGGGCACAATCGTGTCGAGGAATTTCTGCTTCTTCTGCTTGAGTTGGGCCAAGTTCACGCCTATGTAGGCCTCGGCCTTAGCCTTGGTCGAGATGTCGGGCAGCGGCACGTCGCCTGTGTAGCCGTGCTTGGCGAGCACCTTGGCGTTGGCCAGGCGGGCCTGCTGGGCAAAGTCGAGCGCGTGGCCCAGGATGCGCATCACCTCTTGCGGGGCGTGGAACGAGGCGCCATGGCTGGCTACGGCAAAGTCCCAACGCCACTGGCTCTTGCGTATCAAGGCCTGCACAGGCTTCATCTCGGCATCGGTGGCGCCGTGGTCGAAGGCAAACTTAGCCTCGATGTGGGCGGCGGCAAGCGATTTTTCTACCTGCACCCTTATCTCGTTGCACTTGCGCTGGCGCTCATACACGTTCTGGCGCAACGTCTCGGCATCCTGGCGGTGACACGTCTGGCACGTGCGGTCGATGTGGGCCAGCGGGCTCATGATGTGGTGGTCGGTGTATTTCACGCCGCCCTCGCTGATGTAGGGCATGTGGCAGTCGGCGCAGCTCACGCCGCGCTGGCCGTGTATGCCCATCGTGAAGAGCTCATAGCCTGGGTGCTGTGCCTTCAGGATTGGTGTCTTGGAGAGCGGGTTCACATAGTCCTTAAACTGGATGCTGTCGTAGTAGGCTTCCATGTCCTCTACGGTGAGGCCCTTGTCCTGCGGGAAGGTGAGGTACTTGCCCTCGCCGGCAAAGTAGTACTCGGTGTGGCACTGGGCGCACACGAGCGAGCGCAACTGCTGGTGGGTGGCCTTCTTCACATCCTTGCCCACTCGTGCCCACGCCTCGTAGAGGGCCGGGCGCGATGGCTTCAGGTCCATGGTGCGGGCGTCGTGGCAGTCGCTGCAGCCTATGGTGTTCACCACCTCCGAGCCCCACTGGCTCCACTTGGCGGCATAGAAGTTGGCAATGCCTTTCTCGCGCATGAGGCGCGGCACGTCGGGACCCTTGCAGGTCCAGCAGGTGCCTGGCTGGATGTCGCCGTCGCCGTCGATGCCGGGATTGCCGGTGCGCAGTATCTCGCGCATGTCGTCGATAGCATGGTGATGGCCGCGCGGGGTGTTGTAGTCCTTGCTGAAGGCGTAGCCGTCCCACAAGATCACCATCTCGGGATGCTGCTCAAGGGCGTCTTTGCGCTGCGAGCCGTTGAACTCGCTCTCAAACGAGGTGTCGGCTGTCATTGCCCACGACTCGTACTCGCGCGGGAAGTCCTTGGCAAACTTCTCGTTTTGAGCCACAATTGAATCGGTCATGGGGGTGCGGCGGTTGTTAAACACGCTTGCTACCTCGGCTCTGCGCTGCAGCAGCGAGGAGCACAGAAGGCCCAGGACGAAGACGATGACCATCGATCCGCCAAAGATGAGCCAACCTTGCCATTTTTTTAGTTGCTTTGCCATATATCTTGATGTTTTTGTTTTTTTCGATTTTTAAAGTATGTTGAGTCGCTGTGTTCAGCATGTTTGCCTTCGAGGGGGCATTAGTTGGTCGCCACTCCCGGGTCGTGGCCCAGGGCGCGTTGCAGCCAGGCGGGCACGGGGTCGGGCGGCAGCGGCACTTGGCTCTCGGCCATGGGTGTGGAGCTCAGCGAGTTCATGCCGCCGTGGGGCACATTGCGGTGGCAGTCCCAGCAGGCCTTGCCCTCGCCGCGCTGGGCCATCATGTAGTCGATGCGCCCGGTTTTCACAAATTCCTGGTTGAGCTGCGTGTGGCAGCGTATGCAGTTGTCCATGATCACCTCTTTGCTCCCGTCCTCGGCCATGATGGCCTGCCGCTCGCTGCGGGTCACAAAATAGGCCACGTGCTTCATGCCGTCGAGCCCCTTGAAGGCGTAGTGCGACACCACGTTGCCGTTGGGCACGTGACAGTCGTTGCACGTCACGTCGCGGCCATGCGACGAGCGGCTCCAGGTGGCGTAGTAGGGCGACATGATGTGGCAGTTCACGCAGGCTGCCGGGTCGTCGCCCACCACATAGGTGTGCATGCGCAGCAGGTAGGCAAAAAGCAGGCACAATCCCACTATGACTCCAAGTATCGATACCAGTGCCACTTTTTGTTTGTAGCTGAAGAAGCTTGGTATAGCTTTTATCCTGTCTTTCAGCTTCATAATTTTAATGGTTTAAAGAGTCGTGAGTATTGGGTTAATATATATCAATGCTAAGGTATTAATTTCTTTTATGATATGCAAATTTTTCTTTCATTTTCTTGCTATAAACGCTAAAAATTTTAAAATTACAACTATTTCGGGTAGTGAATGCG
>OMUK01000011.1 GCA_900314215.1 uncultured Prevotellaceae bacterium | reverse complement strand
CTTAATATCTACACGGAGCAGAATGCGTATGCGACCGTCTTCAAATCAGATTTCGGATAATGAAAGCAGACATGTTGAATTAGAGCCCATGTGGAACCATCGATCACCACATCGGGCAGAAAAATAATTTTTGCGGTGTAATGGCTGTGCACTATCTTTGTATTTATGAAAAGGAGTGGAATGAAAAACATATTTTTCTATTGTGGCGCGGGGCTGCTGTGCGTGCTGCCCTCGGTCTACGGCTACTTCTTCATCCCCAACTACCCCAGCGACATTGCCACGGTCAACTTCGACCGCTCAGGCACCACCGTGATTGGCAAGTATCTGCTCAACCACTCCTTCATGATGCCAGGCCTCATCAGCGTCTTTGTGAGCACCATCGTGGCCTCGATTATCTCCAACATCCTCTATTAAGCAGTTCAATCCCATCTTATATATGAGAAAAATCATTGTTCTCGCGATTGCCGCCCTGCTGTGGAGCAATACTGCCCTGGCCGCCAGCGACGATGCCGGCGAGGCCACCACAGGCGAGGCAGCCCCCGAGTTTGCCACCGACGAGGTGCTGAGCGACGGCTTCATCACCCACCAGCTCAACCGCTACATCGCCTCGACCATGACCGACGCCACGGGCAGTGCCGGCGAGAAGGCCTCGATGGGCCGCACCCTGGGCAAATACATGAGCGCCCCCAAGTTTGGCGGCTACGTCATTGGCACCTACAAGTATAGCAGCCAGAGCGGGGCCAAGGGCGGACCGGGCTTCGGCGTGCGCCTGGCGCGCGTCTATGTCGACGGCACCATCCTGCGCGATTTCAAGTATCGCCTGCAATTTGAGCTCAACGGCACGCCCAACATCAAGGACTACTACATCGACTGGTCGCACTGGAAGGAACTGGGCATCAAGATAGGCCAGTTTAAGCGCAGCTTCACCTTTGAGAACCCACTCAACCCGTGGAACGTGGGCGTGGGCGACTACTCGCAACTGGTGAAGCGGCTGGCCGGCATGGGCGACTACAACGGCGAGGCCTCGATGGGCGGACGCGACCAGGGCCTGCAAGTGCACGGCGACATCGCCCCCATTGGCGCCGACCGCCACCGCCTGCTGCACTACGAGGTGGGCATCTACAACGGCCAGGGCATCAACGCCACCGACAAGAACAAGCGCAAAGACCTGATGGGCTCGCTGCAGCTGCAGCCCGTGAAAAATCTCATACTGGGCTTCTTCGGCTGGACGGGCAACACCGTGCTCCACGGCCTCACCGTCGACCGCAAGCGCTGGGCCGTGGGCGTGAAATACGAGACCGACGGCTGGTCGGCCCGCGCCGAGTATGGCCACAGCAAGGGCAAGGCCGTGAAGTCGCGCCCCGGCGCCACATATACCGTGGTCGACAGCGAGGGCCGCGAGCACGAGATGCAGGACCCCGACACCTGGTATATCGACGAGAGCAACAACAAGGCCGACGCCTGGTATATGACCCTGGGCGTGCCCTGCACCCCATGGCTCAAAGTCTTCGGCAAGTGGGACGCCTACCGCCGCACAGCCAGCAACAGCTCGCTCAAGAGCATCTACAGCCTGGCGCCCAACTTCCAGCTGCACAAAAACCTGCTCTTGCAGTTGCAATACAACTACGTGCACGACAAGACCCTCACCCACGGCCGCGACTATAGCGAGCTGTGGGTAGAAACCTACTTCCGCTTCTAGCCTGCTGGTGCATTGGGGGCTGGGCATGCCCCAGTCCCCCACCCTCATGTTAAGTATAAGAAAGGATAATTCAACAAAGAAAAAAACACGCTTGACTACATTGATGATAGCCAGCGTGTTTTTTTATGCGGAGTGAGGGAGATTCGAACTCCCGAAACGCTTTTGACGTTTACACGCTTTCCAGGCGTGCCTCTTCAGCCACTCGAGCATCACTCCAATCGCTTATCTAGGTGGCTCGCTGGGGCTCAATGGGCCTCGGCTGCCACAGCGAGTGCAAAGGTAGTGAATTTTTCTTGAATATGGCGAAATTTATGATTAATTTTGTGTGATGGATTTGGTAAACACTCACAATAGCACGCCTGTGCCCGTAGACGGGCGCGACCGGCTGATCGCCGACTTTGCGGGCGAGGTGATGGCACAGCTGCCCTATGAGCCCAACAGCGACCAGCTGACGCTGATTGCGGCGCTGGCCCACTTTCTCTACTATGGCGACCCGCGGGCGGTGTTCTTGCTCAACGGCTACGCCGGCACGGGCAAGACGTCGATGATAGGCGGCATTGTGAAGGCGCTGGGAGGCCGCGGGGTGAAGACCGTGCTCATGGCGCCCACGGGGCGAGCCGCCAAGGTGTTTGCCGAGTACTCGGGCCACAGTGCCTACACGATACACCGCAAGATATACCGGCAGACCGGCTACCTGGAGGCTGGCTTCGGGCTGGCCGAGAACAAGCACACCGACACGCTCTTTATCGTCGACGAGGCGTCGATGATAAGCAACAGCCCTGGCGATAGCGCGACCTTCGGCACGGGGCGGCTGCTCGACGACCTCATCCACTATGTGTACAGCGGCCGCGGGTGCCGGCTGGTGCTCATGGGCGACGCGGCCCAGCTGCCGCCTGTGATGCAGAGCGAGAGCCCGGCACTCAACGCGCAGGTGCTGCAGGGCTACGGGCTCACGGTCTACAACCTGCACCTCAAGACCATAGCGCGGCAGGCGGCGCAGTCGGGCATCCTCTACAATGCCACCATATTGCGCCAGGTGATGGAGAGCGGGGTGCTGAGCGCCCCGCGGCTGGAGCTGAAGCGATTTGACGACATCGACGCTATCACGGGCGAGTTTCTGCTCGAGACCATAAGCGACTGCTACGACCGCGACGGCATGAGCGAGACCATCGTGATCACGCGCAGCAACAAGCGCGCCACGCTCTTCAACCTGGGCATACGCAACAGCCTGCTCTACCGCGAGGAGGAGCTGGTGACCGGCGACATGCTGCTGGTGTCGAAAAACAACTACTACTGGGCCGCCGACTATGAACAGATGGATTTCATTGCCAATGGCGACGTGGTGAGGGTGACCCGGGTGTGGGGCGAGGTGGAGCACCTGCATGGGCTGAGTTTTGCCAACGTCACCATCCAGTTTCCCGACCACGGCGACCTGGAGATGGATGCCAAAATCATACTCGACTGCCTGGTGAGCGACACGCCTGGCCTGACGCAGGCACAGAGCGAACGGCTCTACCAAGAGGTGCTCGCCGAGTACACTGGCGACAAGCGCACCCGCTACCGCGAAATGAAGAAGAATCCCTACTTCAACGCCCTGCAAGTGAAATATGCCTATGCGGTGACGTGCCACAAGGCCCAAGGCGGGCAGTGGCGCAACGTGTTTGTCGACATGGGCAGCATCATGGCCGACGCCTTCACCACGCTCGACTTCTACCGCTGGCTCTACACCGCCATCACCCGCGCCCGCGAGCGGGTGTATCTCATCAACTGCCCGCTCGAGAGCGACATGGGCGAAGCCTAATAACCCGTGTCTGCACAATATAGCAGCAAGAGGGCCCACGGCACCATGGCCGCGAGCCCCAATGCAATCAATATACAAAATTTAGTTTTTTTACTACTTAGAATTGCCCAGGATGATGTTGACCAGAGCAGTAACGTCGGTCACGTTGATCACGCCGTCGGCATTCATGTCGCATATGCTGTCGGCATAGTCGGCAGTACCCAGCACCTTGTTGACCAGCGAGGTGGCGTCGGTCACATTCACCACGCCGTCGCCGTTGATGTCGCCCTTGAGAGCCGAGGGAGCGTCGCTTGCCACAGCCGTCACATTGTCGATAAAGATGCGGTTGGTCACATCCATGGAGCCCATAGCCTTGCCGATGAAGAAGATGCGGGTGGCCGAGGTAGCGCCCTCAACGGTGAGGGTATACTTGCTGTAGGCCTTGTTCCACACCTCGAGACCGGTGGGATCGAGGGTCTTGTTGAAGTGGTTGGCGCTGTCGAGCTTGATATAGGCCACGCCATCTACTGTGATGTCTTGGGCATTGCCCTCGGCATCGAGTTGCTTATAGGCCACGCCGTTCACGATGCTCTGCACGGCGCCGCCAGTCTCGCTGAGACCGCTCACTTCAACCTTGGTCACCTTGCCGGCACCCGTCACGCCCACATAGAGCTCCTGGTTGTCGATATTGGTGAGTGCAGCCGAGGTGTAGCCCACGGCCTGGAAAGTCACAGTGAGGTTTTTGGTGCCCTCGATAGCGGCGAGAGCGGGGCTCTCGATGTCGCCGCCCGTCTTGGTCTTGCCAAGCTTGATGAAGCCTGGGCGTGCCCACACATAGCCCGAGTAGCTGTACCAGCCCGGGTTCTCCAGGTTAGCACCACTCCACTTGTCGTAGCGATAAGAGCTCTCATTGCTGGTGTCCCACCCCAAGATGCTTGTGGTAGCGCCCAGAGTCCAGTCGAAGGTCTCGTTTAATACGGTAGTAGAGGCAGCGTTGGCCGTCATCGACACAGCAGCCATTGCGCCCAAAAACATGAGGTAAAATTTCTTCATAATAATTACAGTTTCAAATATTTAGTTTAACAGTTTTACATAGTTCCAACAAAGTTAGCATTTTATTTAACAACTCGATAAGAAAAAAGGTAAAATTTTTCTAATAAAATTCCCGCCCTGCATCTTTTGCCCGGCGCCGGTTGCTCGTGAGTCCACGAGCGTTTCCCCCAGGAGGGGCAATGCACGTGGGGCCATAAACGGCACAAAGCCCACCGCAGCGCGGCAGGCTTTATGCTATTTCTTCAGCAGGGGAGGCGGTACTTAGTAGTCCACCTCGTTGAGCATCATCTTCTGGGTGTCCCAGGGAGCGGGGTCGCCGCCCAGGTACTTGTGGAACCACTCGAGGTGGGCGTTGTAGTACACGGGCATCGACTTCAGCTCGTCGGGCCAGTGGCCGTCGTTGCTGAAGACGATGAGGCGCGATGGGATGCCGAGGGTCTGCAAGGTGGAGAAGTATTGCAAGCTCTGGGTGTAGCTCACGCGGTAGTCGCGCTCGCCAGTGATGATGAGGGTGGGCGTCTTGAAATGCTCCACATAGTTGGAGGGCGAGAACTTCTGATAGAGGTCGCTGTTCCAGGGCTGGCCCTTGAGGTCGAAGTTGGGAAACCACAGCTCCTCGGTGGCGCCCCACATGCTGCGCAGGTCGTAGAGGCCCATCATCGATGCCAGGCACTTGAAGGGGTGGTCGTGGCCTTGCAGCCAATTCATGAAGTAGCCGCCGTAGCTCCAGCCCATAGCGCCCATGCGATCGGCGTCGACATAGGGGAGCTGGCTCAGCGCGCGGGTCACTGCCATCACGTCGTCATAGGGCTTGCCGCCCCAGTCGCCCGAAATCTCGGTCGTGAAGGCCTGGCCGTAGCCTGTGGAGCCATGAGGGTTGGGATAGGCCACCACATATCCTGCGCCGGGATACACCTGCCAGTCGCCGCGGAAACTGTTCATCCACTGCATCTGCGGCCCGCCGTGCACATTCACGATGAGGGGATACTTCTTGCCGGGGTCAAAATTGTGAGGCTTCACGATGAAGCATTCAATCTTGGTGCCGTCGCTGCCATCGACCCACATCACCTCGCTGGGGCGAATGTCGACCTCATCCTCAAGCTGCTTGTTGAGGAAAGTGAGCTGTTGCTCCTTCTTGCCGTCTTTGCTGCGATAGAGGGCAACGGGCTTGCCCGTGGTGGAATAGGTGTAATACACATTGCCGTCGGGGGCAACCTGGAAGTCGAAGATAGCGCGGCCGTCAATCACCTTGGCACATTTGTCGCTTTTCACGTCGATCTTGTAGAGGGGTTTCTCGCCCTGCTCCTCGACCAGGAAATAGATGGTCTTGCTGTCGGGCATCCACTTGAAGGCATCCACCCAGTTGTCGATACCGTCGGTGAGGATGCGGGCAGTGCCAGCGGCACGGTCGTAGAGGGCCAGGCGGAAGCGGTCGCTCTCATGCCCCGGCACGCGCTGGGTGCGATAGGCGATGTAGCGGCCGTCGGGCGAGTAGGCCGGGTCGCCGTCCCAAGCCTCGTTGTCGGCCGTGATGCAGCGGGCCTCGCCGCCAGTCACTGGCACGATGTAGAGGTTGCAATTGGTGTTGGCCTCGGGGTGGCTGGTGTGGTTGCTCACATAGCACAGCTCCTTGCTGTCGGGCGAGAAGGCCAAGCCCGGCGTGTTGCCAAAGGTGGGGCTCACATATTCGCCCGGCGTAACGTCGGTATAGGTCTTGTTAGCTATATTGTAAACGATAATGTGGGTGTACTTGCCGTCGCTGTAGTCGGTCCAGTGGCGATAGAGTAGCTTGTCGGCAATGTGCCCTTGCACGGGGCCCTCGTCCTTCTTCTTGATGCGGTCGGCATTGGCCTTGCCGTCGGCACCGCCCAGGTCGGGATACACATCGGCAGCAAAGGCCAGCAGGTTGCCGTCGGGGCTCAGCACAGCACCGCTCACGCCCAGGGCATAGTCGGTGACCTGCTCGGTGGCGCCAGTGGCCACATTGTAGCGGAAGGCCTGCGGGCGCTTCATCTCCTTGCCATCGGCGTCGAGGCTGGTGGCCGTGCCGTTGTAATAGATCCACTTGCCGTCGGCACTGTAATGGGCGCCGCTCGTCTTGCCCTCGGTCATGGGCTTAAACGATGGGGTGCCCTTGGCATTGAGGTCCATGACCTGGATAGCCGAGGTCGACTTGTGGGCTTTCAGGTCCTTGGCCGTGGTGGTGAAAGCCAGCGACTTGCCATCGGGCGAGAGGTTGAGGCCCGAAACGCTCTGCACGCGGTAGAGGTCGGCAATCGTGAAGGCACGCTTCTGCGCGCTCAGTTGTGATATTGCCATCATTGCAATGATTAATATGACGTATTTTCTCATCTTTTTTGATTTTTTTCGGGTTGATGTGTGGTGCAATTCATTCCATCGTGAGCTCAACGGGGCAGTGGTCGCTGCCGTAGATCTCGTTGTGGATGGCGGCGCCCTGCATCCTGCTGGCGATGCGGTTGCTCACCAAGAAATAGTCGATGCGCCATCCGGCGTTCTTCTCGCGGGCATGGAAGCGGTAGCTCCACCACGAGTAGGCGCCCTCGAGGTCGGGATAGAAGTGGCGGAAGCTGTCGGTGAATCCGGCGTCGAGCAGCTGGGTCATCTTCTGGCGCTCCTCGTCGGTGAAGCCGGCATTGCGGCGGTTGGTCTTGGGATTCTTCAGGTCGATTTCCTCGTGGGCCACATTCATGTCGCCGCATGCGATCACGGGCTTCTTCTTGTCGAGGGCGAGCAAGTAGTTGCGGAAGTCGTTCTCCCAAGTCATGCGGTAGTCGAGGCGGCGCAGGCCGTCCTGGCTGTTGGGGGTGTAGACACACACGAGGTAGAAATCCTGCATCTCGAGGGTAATCACACGGCCCTCGTGGTCGTGCTCGTCGACACCCATGCCATAGGTCACACCCAGCGGGGTGTGGCGGGTGAAGATGGCGGTGCCGCTGTAGCCCTTCTTTTCGGCATAATTCCAGTAGCTCTCATAGCCGTCGAAGGCGAGGTCGAGCTGGCCAGCCTGCATCTTGGTCTCCTGCAGGCAGAAGAAGTCGGCGTCGAGCTGTGCAAAGGCTTCTTTAAAGCCCTTGCCCACCACGGCACGCAGGCCGTTAACGTTCCACGATATGAACTTAAGCATCGGCGCCCTCCTTTCCTGTTTCGGCCTCGGCAGGCTTCTCTGCCTGGGCATGGCCGGCTTGCTGCTCAAGGGCGGCACGCTCCAGCTGGCGCGACTGGCGCGAGTAGCGCAGGGCCAGAACGAGGGCCGCGAGAGCCACGATGAGGCCCACGATGGCTATCCAGGGGGCGATGTGGTAGTTGGAGCCCACATAGAGCACTGCTGCGGCCACGATGATGCACACGATGTCGCACAAGAGCGCGCGTTTTCTTAAAGTTTTGTAATCCATAGTTTTCTATCTATTTCTATTGATGCAAATTTACTACTTATTTTCCTTCACGTCAAGATGTTTCTCACATTTGTCGCCCTTCTGGTAGCGCCGCCACTCGGGCACGCCCTTGCCATTGGGGTCGCCCGTCTTGGCAAAATTGGTCCAGTAGGTCATCATCTCCTCGCTCAGCTCCCAGTCGCCCTTGCGCCAGGGGCGCCAGCTGGGCCCCAGCGTGCCGAAGACGTAGCGTATCTCGGCCGTGTGCCTGGCGCCCGAGTTGCCCGGTTTCTTCATCTTGTCGCCGGGCAGGCCGCGGTCGAAGCAGTACACCCAAGTGGGATTGCCGGCGGCATTCTGCATGAGCGCCCACTTGCGCGCCGAGCGCTTCATGAAGGGCTTGAACAAGTCGTTGCGGTTGTAGCCTATCAAGTAGGGGATGTTGAGCACGTGGCCTCGCCGGGCGGCGTCGGCCAGCGACTCGGTGATCACATAGCCATCGATGGTGGGCCAGACGAAGGGAATCTTGAGCCGGTGCTTGCACAAGCGCAGCACCATGGCGTTGAGCCGCGCGACGGGGATGCGGCGCAGCGAGTCGATGCTGGGACAGCGGGCATAGCGCATGAGCGACCTGCCGAAGTTTTGCGACCAGCGCCGCCCCACAGGGAAGATGATGTTGCGGTAGCCACCGCCGCTCTGCATGATGGCACGGTTGATGAGGCCCTTGCACAGGGGCGACGACACCAGTGCCTGCACGCTGCCGGCCCCGGCGCTCTCGCCAAAGAGGGTGATGCACGCCGAGTCGCCGCCAAAGGCAGTGATGTTGCGCTTCACCCAGCGCAGGGCGGCAATCTGGTCCATCAAGCCATAGTTGCCCGAGCCGGGCGTGCCTGCCTCGGCCGCCAAATCCTTGTGGGCAAAGAAGCCCGAGGTGGCCACGCGGTAGCCCACAGTGACCAGTATCACGCCATGGTTGACCAGGCTGTCGCCCCAGAACTCACGCGACGACGCCCGGCCCGACCAGAAGGCGCCGCCGTGTATCCACACCATCACCGGCAGGCGGTGGCGCTCACCCTTGGGCACCCATATATTCAGGTAGAGGCAGTCCTCGCTCACGCTCACCCGCGAGGTGGTGTCGTGATACTCCATGGCGTAGAAGTTGCGCCGGCTCGCCCACTTCATGGGGTTGCACATGGGCCCGAAACGGTCGCACAGGCGCACGGTGTCCCACGCGGCAGGGGGCTGTGGCGCTCGCCAGCGCAGCGCGCCCACGGGCGGGGCGGCATAGGGGATGCCCTTGAACACCTCGCAGCGGGCGCTCGACGCCACACTCTGCACCGCACCGCTCTCGGTCATGACCACCGATTGCGACACGGCAAGCGGCGACACGAGCAGCATGGCCAGCAATATGACGACGAGCCTTACCAAAACTTCTTCAACTCGGCATTATATTCAAAGCCAGCGTTTTTCAGTTTCTCGACCAGTGCAGCCTGGTCCACATTGTTGAGGCGGCAAAACTCCTCGAGCGAGGCGTAATTGTCGCGCAGCTCGGTGTTGACGTAACTGAGCAAAATCATTGGGTCGTGTGGTAAATTCTCCATTGCTTAAATTTTTGGTGCAAAGATAGGGCAAATCGGCTAAAAAGGCTAATTTTGCAATCAAAATACCCTCGACACATGAAAGTTGATATTGCCCAGTTTCGCAGCGATGTGTACAGCGTGATTGCCTCGATTCCGCGGGGCAAGGTCGTGACCTATGGGCAAATCGCCTTTCTCATAGGCCGGCCGCAGAACTCACGGCTGGTGGGCCGCGTGATGCGCGACACGAGCGACGCGCCGCAGCTGCCCTGCCACCGCGTGGTCAACAGCGTGGGGCGCCTGGCACCGCACTTGCCCGGCCAGCGGCAGCTGCTCGAGGCCGAGGGGGTGACCTTCAGGCCCAACGGCCACGTCGACATGGCGCGATGCAACTGGCACTTCATGAAGATAGAATGATGATGAGCACCCACGACCACGACACAAGGATGCACCCATTCCAGTGCGACGTGAGCGGCATCGAGCTGCCCACGCAGTTCACCTTTCCCTTCCACTATGTGCCTCACCGGCTATGCAAGCTCGCCGCCCGGCAGGTGCAGCGCTACGTGGCCACCCGTCCCGAGTGGCGCGACGAGTTGCAAGCGGGCAAGATGCTGGGCGTGCTGGTGGTGCAGGACGAGGCGCGGCAGCTGGGCTACCTGGCGGCCTACTCGGGCAACCTGTGCCAGCGCAACGATTGGGACTACTTTGTGCCTGCCGTCTACGACCTGCTGCAGCCTCATGGCGAGTTTAAGCAGGGCGAGGCTGCAATCACCAGCCTCAACCACGAGGTCGGGGCTCTCGAGCACGACGGCCTGGCGCAACAGTGCCGGCAGCAGGTGGCTGCGCTTGAGGCCGAGCGCGACCACGCCCTAGCAGCCTGGCGGCAGCGCATGCAGGCATCGAAGGCGCGGCGCGACAGCTTGCGAGCCAGCGGCGGCCTCACTGCCAGCCAGGAGCAGCAGCTCATTGCCGAGAGCCAGTTTCAGAAGGCCGAGCTCAAGCGCCTCAAGCGCCACTACGCCCAACTGATTGCCGCCCCGCAAGAGCGGCTAAGGGCACACGGCGCCCGCATCGAGGCGCTCAAGCGCCGGCGCAAGGCCATGAGCGAGGCGCTGCAAGCGCGCATATTCCGCCTCTTTGTGGTGAGCAACGCGCGAGGCGAGAGCAAGGACCTGTTGCAGGTGTTTCACGACTACTACGGCCATGCCACCCTGCCGCCAGCCGGCGCGGGAGAGTGCTGCGCGCCCAAGTTGCTGCAATATGCCTATCGGCACGCCCTGCGGCCCCTGTGCATGGCCGAGTTCTGGCACGGCAAGTCGCCCGCCGGCGAGGTGCGCCACCACGGGCACTACTACCCTGCTTGCCTGAGCAAGTGCCGCCCCCTGCTCAGCTTCATGCTGCAAGGCCTCGACGTGGAGCGCAACAGTCTGGCCCAAAACAGCGACGAGGAGCCGCTCAAAATCGCATACGACGACCCCTGGATTGCCGTGGTCGACAAGCCCGCCGGCATGCTCACCATGCCCGGCAAGCTGAGCGACGACTCGCTGCTCGAGCGCGCACGCCGGCAGTGGCCCCAGGCCACCGGTCCGCTCGTGGTGCACCGCCTCGACCAGATGACCTCGGGGCTGGTGATCATTGCCAAGACCAAAGAGGTGCACAAGGCGCTGCAAAGCCAGTTTGCCACCCACAGCATCAAGAAGCGCTACATTGCCATCGTCGACGGCGAGGTAGAAGGCGACAAGGGTGTCATCGACCTGCCGTTGCGGCCCAACGTCGACGACCGCCCGCGGCAGATGGTCGACCCCGAGCACGGCAAGCGCGCCCTCACCCGCTGGCAAGTGATAGAGCGCAAGGGCGGAAAAACGCGCATCGCCTTCTATCCCGCGACCGGGCGCACCCACCAGTTGCGCGTGCATGCCTCGCACCCCGCCGGGCTCAACACGCCCATCGCGGGCGACATGCTCTATGGCACAGCGGCCAGTCGCCTCTACCTGCATGCCGAGCAAGTCACCTTCACCCACCCCGTTACCCACAAGGCGGTCACCGTAGAGTCAAAACCACAATTTTAAGAAAAAAGATAGAGATGACGCAGTGCAATGCCCGCAAGGGCATTGTGCGCCGCCATTGCGAGCTGCCAATCGCGCCGCTCACTTCACTGCGGTGTAGATCGAGCAAGTGCCCAGGGTGAGGCGGCTCACGGCGCAGTCGTAGAAGCCCGCCTGGCTCATGAGCTCGAGCATGCGCTCGCCCTGCGGCACGGCGGCTATGCTCTGGGGCAGGTAGCGATAGGCGCTCTTGTCGCCGCTCTTGAGCGAGCCAAAGAAGGGGATGATGTGCAAGGTATAGAGGTCGTAGAAAAAGCGGATAAACCGGTCGCGCGGCGTCGAGAGCTCGACCACGCATAGCATGCCGCCCGGTCGCAGCACCCGGTACATCTCCTTGTAGCCCTGGTCGATGTGCTCAAAGTTGCGCACGCCGAAGGCCACCGTCACGGCGTCGAAGCTGCCGTAGGCAAAGTCCATGTGCAGGCTGTCGCCCTGCCTGAAGGTGATTTTGCCAGCCAGGCCACGGGCGGCCACCTTCTTCTGGGCCACCGCCATCATGCCCTCGCTCAGGTCGATGCCGGTGAGCGACTCGGGGTGGATGCGGTTGTAGAGCTGGATGGCAAAGTCGCCTGTGCCTGTAGCCACGTCGAGGATGCGGCGCGGCCCAGCGGCAGCCACTCGCTTGCAGGCCACCTTGCGCCACCACTTGTCGATGCCCATGGTCATGGCACGGTTCATGAAATCATAGGCAGGCGCGATGCTGTCGAACATCTCCTGCACTTGCGCGGTTTTGCCCTCACTCTCGTTGTAGGGCTTGATGTGCTCAACTTTGCTATCCATGTCTCAATCGAAACGTGCCGCCCTCGACTGGGCGGCACGTGAAATATCAGAATTGTATTGTGTTACAGCGTTTTCAAGTAATTCTTCACATTGGTCTCGATGCGGGCTGCCAGGTCGACGTCGCCCTGGTCGTTGCGCTGGAACTTCTTGCCGGTGATGTCCTCGTAGAGCTCGATGTAGCGCTCGGCCACCGACTCGCAATAGGCATCGGTCATCTCGGGCACTTGCTGGCCGGGCTTGCCCATGAAGTCGTGCTCGATGAGCCACTGGCGCACAAACTCCTTGCTCAGTTGCTTCTGCGGCTCGCCCTTTTCCAGTTTCTCCTCGTAGCCGTCGGCATAGAAGTAGCGTGACGAGTCGGGCGTGTGTATCTCGTCCATGAGTATCACCTTGCCGTCGCGCTTGCCAAACTCATACTTGGTGTCGACCAGTATCAGGCCCTTGCTGGCGGCAATCTCGCAGCCGCGCTTGTAGAGGGCGCGGGTGTAGCGCTCCACCACCTCGTAGTCGTCCTTGCTGATGAGGCCACGGGCTATGATCTCCTCCTTAGAGATGTTCTCGTCGTGGCCGCTGGCAGCCTTGGTGGTGGGGGTGATGATGGGCTCGGCGAAGCGCTGGTTCTCGCGCATGCCCTCGGGCAGCTTCACACCGCACAGCTCGCGGCAGCCGTCCTTGTAGGCACGCCAGGCGCTGCCGGTGAGGATGCCGCGTATGATCATCTCAACCGGGAAGCCCTCGCACTTGAGGCCCACGGTCACCATGGGGTCGGGGGTGGCCAGTTTCCAGTTGGGCACGATGTCGCTGGTGGCGTCGAGAAACTGGGCGGCAATCTGGTTGAGCACCTGGCCCTTGCTGGGGATGCCCTTGGGCAGGATTACGTCGAAAGCCGAGATGCGGTCGGTTGCCACCATCACGAGCACGTCGTCGTTGATGTTGTACACGTCGCGCACTTTGCCATGATAAACACTTTTTTGACCTTCAAAATGGAAGTCGGTGTGAACTAATGTGTTAGCCATTTCTTCTTAATTTTTATTTTTTAAAGCTATAAGTACTTTCTGTTCTCTCTCTCCTTGGCGCTAGTCCTCGCCCTGCTCGCCGTCGCCGCCGGCTTGCTTGCCGGCCTGCTTCATGAGGGCCTCGTGGCGCTCATAGGCCTCGACGATGCGCTGCACCAGGGCGTGGCGCACGATGTCTTTTTTCTCAAATTCCACCACGCCTATTCCCTTCACGCCACGCAAGATGTGCAGCGCCTGTATCAGGCCCGACTGCACGCTGCGCGGCAGGTCGATCTGGGTGGTGTCGCCCGTCACTATCATCTTGCTGCCCATGCCCAGGCGGGTGAGAAACATCTTGATTTGGTGGGTGGTGGTGTTTTGCGCCTCGTCGAGCACGATGATGGCGTCGTTGAGGGTGCGGCCGCGCATGAAGGCCAGGGGCGCGATTTGTATCACGTCGCCGTCCATGAGCTCACGCAGCTTGGCGCCGGGTATCATGTCCTCGAGCGCGTCGTAGAGCGGTTGCAGGTAGGGGTCGATTTTCTCCTTCATGTCGCCGGGCAGGAAGCCCAGCTTCTCGCCGGCCTCCACGGCAGGGCGCGAGAGTATGATTTTGCGCACCTCCTTGTTTTTGAGGGCGCGCACGGCCAGGGCCACGGCCAGATAGGTCTTGCCGGTGCCGGCGGGGCCCAGGGCAAAGGTGAGGTCGTTCTCGCTGAAGGTCTTCACCAGCAGCTGCTGGTTGGGGGTGCGCCCCGATATGGGCTTGCCGTTCACGCCATACACGATCACGTCGTCCATCTTCAATTCCTTGGGCGGCTGGCCCTTGATGGTGTCGAGTATCACATCGTCGGTCAGGGTGTTGTATTTGGCGCAATAGGCCTCGAGTTCCTTGATTTTGTGCTCAAAGTCGGCAGTCTCCTGGTCATCGCCTATCACGGTGATCACGCTGCCGCGGGCTGCCATGCGCAGCTTGGGGAAAAGGTTGCGTATGAGTTGAATGTTGGCGTTATTCACCCCGTAGAATACCACAGGGTCAACGCTATCGATCAATACGTGTCGTTCTATCATAAAAGATTATAAAACCTGTTACAAAGGTACAAAAAGATTATAGATTACTGGTAATCGCGCAGTGATTTTGACACAATAATTTTTTCTCAAGCCATGGTCGAGTGCTGGCCGGCGCTGCCGCCCACGAGCTCGAGCAGCTGGTTGCGGGCCGCCTGGCCGGGCACTTGCTTGATCTCTTGCAGCAATTGGTCGCGGGGCACCACGCCGGTGTCGACGAGCTGCCTGAACACGGCCTCCACGTGGTTGCCGGGGTTCTCGCCCATCCAGGTGAGGAAGGGCCGCGGGTTGCGGCTGTAGAGCTGATACACCACCGCCGTGAAGTCGCGGCTGCCCTGGTTGCTGGCGCGGGTGGCCAGGAAGTCGAGGCGGGGCATCAGGCCGTGGGCGCTGTGGGGATAGCGCAAGAGGTCCATCATGTCGAAGGTGGCCATCGACGGGTCGCCCTCGCCCAGCGTGCCGCGCAGCTTCACCGTCTTGGCCTGCACGAGCTCGAAGGTGCCGTTTTGCAATATCGAGTAGACGTAGCTGCGCTCCATGCGCCAGCGGGCGGGCTCGGCACCTGCGGTGTCGGCCACCAGCTGGCAGCTCGACACGCGGGTGAGCAAGAGCTCGTTGCCGTCGCTCACGCGGCACGATATCGAGTCGCTGAATATCTCGCCCCCCGCGGCATAGTTCCACATGCCCTCGCGGGTGGCGCCATTGGCCACACCCACATCGATGGCGTCGACCATCGCGCCCTCGCTGCTATAGGTCACTATCACAACGCGCTGCTCGCTGCCGGCCTGCAGCACATAGGCCACCAGCACGTTGCCCTGCTGCAGCGGCCGCACGCCCACGATATAGACGCGCGCCGTGTCCTGCCCCACCCCGGCCTCGGGCAGGGCCTTGAGCAGCCGCATGGCGCTGCTGTCGGGCAGCAGCACGCGGGGCCTGGGCACCGAGTCGTGGCTCATGGCCCACAGGTTGATTTGCTCGTCGGTGATGAGGGGCCGCACGTCGATGCCCATTTCTTGCAAAAAGGGGATGCCGTCGTCCTTGGCCTCGTCGAGGGTGAGCTCGCCGCGGTGGCCGCCGCAGCCCGCCAGCAGCACCACCACAGCCCACAGGGCGATGTAGCAAAGATATCTCATTTTCATTCCATTCATTTTTTATATATACTCACACAAAGATAATGCAAAACCGCCTCATCGCCAAAAAATTTCACCCCCGCCGCTCCACATTTCCCCCATCCAATTCTCTCCAATTCTTTCCAATTTTCAAAACATTGGAAAGAATTATAACGGATTTTGCCGCCCGCGGGTGGCGTGAAAAATTAACGAAAACATTAAAAACCCTAAAAACCCATGCGGCACAGTAGGTGGCAGGCAGGGCCGCACCCTGCCATGCGCCATCAACAATCAATTTGGGGTGACACGACGCCAAAACCCGGTGGCGACGTGGGTAAAACCGTGCCGTGGTTAAACCGAAGCCACCGTGGTTAAACCGACATGTAGGGGCCGATCTTGTGTCGGCCCACAACAATGTTGCATCCTATTATATTTAAGAACCCACAATTATGGGCGCAGCTTATAGGCATGCGGGGCACTGAGCGCGGCCCTTGCCGCCCGGCTAGTGGCGTGGAAAATTAACGAAAACATTAAAAACCATAAAAACCCATGCGGCACAGTAGGTGGCAGGCAGGGCCGCACCCTGCCATGCGCCATCAACAATCAATTTGGGGTGACACGACGCCAAAACCCGGTGGCGACGTGGGTAAAACCGTGCTGTGGTTAAACCGTGCCGTGGTTAAACCGAAGCCACCGTGGTTAAACCGACCTGTAGGGGCCGATCTTGTGTCGGCCCACAACAATGTTGCATCCTATTTTATTTAAGAACCCGCAATTATGGGCGCAGCTTATAGGCATGCGGGGCACTGAGCGCGGCCCTGGTGGCCGCCCGCGGGTGGCGTGAAAAATTAACGAAAACATTAAAAACCACAAAAACCATGCGGCACAGTAGGTGACAGGCAGGGCCGCACCCTGCCATGCGCCATCAACAATCAATTTGGGGTGACACGA
>OMUK01000085.1 GCA_900314215.1 uncultured Prevotellaceae bacterium | reverse complement strand
GCGCGATCGAATGGAAGCAGGTGGCCTGGTTCCTGCTGCCGGCCCTGCCCTTCACAGCGCTGGGCGCCTTCGGCTTCTCGATTGTCGACAAGACGGTGATGACGCGTGTGCTGTGCGCCTTTCTCATTGCTTTCTCGATCATGAAGGTGCGGGGCAAGATGAAGCTGCCCCGGGGGCGCAAGACCATGCTCGTGGGCGGCGGGCTCACCGGGCTCATCAACGGGCTGCTGGGCATATCGGGGCCGCTGAGCTCGGCAGTGTTTCTCTCGCTCGAGCTCTCACCCGTGTCCTACATTGTGAGCGAGGCCACAGCCGCCGCTGCCATGCACATCGTGAAGGCAGTGACCTACGGCAAGTTCAATCTCATGTCGTGGTCGATCTTTACCAACGGTTTCTTCATTGGGTGTGCCATGATGGTCGGCAACTTCATTGCCCTTAGGCTCATAAAACACGCGCACAAGAAATCCTATCAGCGCGTGGTGGCCCTTGTCATGATTGCCGTGTCGCTATGGCTCTTTGTCGAGGCATAACTCAAAGGCACAATAAATTGAGCATTTTTAGGCGACCTGTGGTCGTGTGCCAGGATTGTGTTTCATCATGAAACAGGCGAAAAAACTTATCATTTAGGGTGTTTTTAAGAAAATTAACTAATCAAAATGAATAATAACTTCTTAAATGTGTAAATTTGTTACTCAAGAAGGCAACATGCTGCCTCCACACAGGTTGACAAGCGAGGGCATCGTCCCTAATTCTTGTCTTGTAAAAAAGTGTGTCTGTGTGAGCTGTTGCATCTCACGTTACTACCCCTCTTGCTACCTATTTAGAAAAATAGGGAACACTTAAACAAATTAAAACAACACCTAAACTCATTAAAATTATGACAAAACATCTACGTTTTTCACTCATTGCACTGTTGCTTCTCGCAGTGCCGGGAGCCAAGGCCGACTTTGTGGCCGATGGCTTGCACTACAATCTTAACAGCGACGGCACCGCTACGGTGATTGCCAACAGCGACTACAAAAACATGGCCTCGGTCATCGTTCCTGCAAGTGTCACAGCAGCAGGAAATGTCTATCGCGTGACCAGCCTGGCCGACTCGTGCTTCTTGGATTGCGAGATGCTGACAAGCATCAACATTGCCAACTCGGTGACCACGCTGGGCAACAACTGCTTCCGCTTTTGCTCAAACCTGACGAGCGTGGGCCTGCCGAGCTCGTTGACTAAAGTGGGGAACTATTGCTTCGCCTATTGCTTTAAATTGTCGAGCATCGTCCTGCCCAACTCAGTGACCGAACTGGGCACAAGCTGCTTCTCCTATTGTACCGGCTTGTCGAGCATCACATTGTCAAACTCAATAAAATCGCTGAAGTACAGTTGCTTCTACAGCTGCACAAGCCTCAAGAGCATCGACATACCAAGCTCGGTGACCAAGTTGGGATTCTGGTGCTTCTGGGGATGCACAAGCCTTACGAGCATCAACCTGCCCAGCTCGGTGACCGAGTTGGGCACGAGCTGCTTTGCAGGTTGCACGAGCTTGGCAAGCATCGACATTCCCGGCTCGGTGACACAATTGGGAGAAGAGTGCTTCAAGGGCTGCACGGGCCTAGCAAGTCTTACCCTTCAAGAGGGTGTAAACATGGTGGGCTATAACTGCTTCAGAGGCTGCACAAGCCTGGCAAGCGTAAACCTGCCCAGCTCGTTGACAAAGCTGGAAGAGGATTGCTTCAAGGGCTGCACGAGCCTGAACACGGTGACCTGCTCGGCAACGACGCCTCCCACCTGTGGCAGCACCACCAGAAGTGCCTTTACCGACGAGGCAAGCAAAACGCTCTATGTGCCCAGCACGTGTGTCGATGCCTATAAAAATGCCCAGGGCTGGAAAGCTTTTGGCAACATTCTCCCCATTGTGGCCACGGGCGTGAACAGTGTAGGCAGCGACGGCATTGTGTTGACCAGCCAGAATGGCACCGTGACACTGACCGGCGTGCCCAGTGAGATGCCCGTGAGCATCTACTCCATCAATGGTGCACTGCTCAGCTCGGGCAAGGGCAACATGAGCATCAACGCCGATCGCGGCCAAGTGGTCGTTGTGAAAGCGGGCAGCAAGAGCTACAAGCTGCTGGTGAAGTAGAGCACAGAGCACGACCTTATTGTTTTCTCAACCACGGGGCGGCACGACACTCTTACCCGCAGCGCGCGCCGCCGCGTGGTTGCTTTGCTGCCTGCAGGCGCACTGGCCAACCTTGCCATACAGCCACAGGGATGCAACTGGCTGAAGCCGCCAACTGCGGCTATAGTTTGAACTTGACCGACAACAAGAGCTCGCGGTGGCGTAATGGCACCGAGTAGTATCGATAATCAAATCCTGAGAAATAAGCTTCGACATATTGCTTACGGTTGAAGATATTGCTTGCCTGCAACGCGATCTCGACATTTCTGGAGGCGCTGAGTGTGATGCCGGCGTCGGCAAAGGTGTTGCGCGCATAGCTGGTCGCGTCGATTTGCATGGCCGAGTACTCGCAACTTGCAGTCAACGACAATGCCTTGACGGGAAAGAGGCTCACACTTGCCAGGGCGAACAGGCTGTGGAGTGCATAGCTGCTGCCATGGCTGTACTTGTCCTGCCACGCGACGTTGGCTGTGGGGCTGAGGCTGAGCACCAGCCAGGAGACCTTGCTCCACCTCAGGTTGAGTGCTGTCGTAATCACATTTGACTTCACGGTTTCCCGCAAGTTGTTTTGCTCAATGGGCAGCTCATGCCTTGTGTAGTTGAACGAGCCTTTCACAGCCAGCCCCAAGCCAGTCATCGCTTTGTCGGCCGTGGTTTGCACAATCAGCATCCTTGAGCGGGTGTCTTCCCACACGGGGCTGACGACGGTGTATCGCTCCCGGTAGCTGTAGGCGTTATGGTGGTCGCTTGTCGTCGACGATGCCGATGCCATCAAGTTCCACGAAAACATTCTTATGAGGTCGCTATAGTTGAGCGACAGGGCAATGCTCGAGGTGCGTGTCCAGCCATACCTGTCGAGCAGTGTGGTGCGTGTTCTGTAGTTGGTCATCACATCGTGGGCGCTCAGCAGGCCATTGTCATTGTCACTCCTCAACGAGCAGCCGACGGTAGAACGCCAAAAAGGAGAAAAGTCGTGCTTCCAGCGCAACGATGGCGCGATGTGGACCTTGGCTCCACCATGGCTGCCGCTGCGCCAGGGCACCCGCGAGACAAACAAAGCAGCCGGGCAAGCCAGGGCAACGAAGCCACGATAGTAACTTATTGTATAAGACGGGCTGAGGGCGCTTGTGAAGTAACTGACCGTGTTGTACGGACCGTAGTCGGTCGATAGACGGTCAGTGCAATACTCCATGCGGTATTCCAGTTCCATGACATTGCCCAGGACGTTGAGCGACGTGGCGATGCTGTTGCGCGCAAACAGGCGGTTGAGCACCACCTTTTGGCCCGCATTGTAGAGCTGCATGGCATCTTCCACATTCAAAACCTCGCTGCGGCGAAAATACCGGGTCAACGAGTTGGCCGAGTAGACATGGTTGCCCGCATTGAGCACAAACTGAAGCTTGTTTTGCACACAAAGAGGATGATGCACCACACGCTCGCTTATGGGCTGGCCATTGCTCAGGAGCCTGTTGCTGTTTTGCTCGACCGACAACGAGCCAGTCAACTCGTCGGTCAAGTAAACCGCAGGCGAGTTGAGCTGGTAGTGGAATTGCGGCACGATGGTGCGCTCCTTGAAGTGCTGCTTGTTGCTTTCATTTAGTGTGAGCGTTTCGACGCCCCCATAGGCATTGCAAGTGCTGTCGGTGCGATGATTGCTTGTGGCATAATAGGCCACATTGGTGCGCAAGTTGCCGTACTGCCCCACCCGGTGAAGGTGATTGATGCCCACCGAGTAAGACTTGTTCTGCAAATATCGTTTTTCGAGAATGGGCAACGATGTAACCGTCCTTGAGCCGACGATTTCGCTGGGTAGCGGCACATAGTTCTCGTAGTCGGCTATGTCGACATGGTCGAGCGTGTTGTCGTCAAGATTCTCGCCATTGTTGTTCATCTTTGCCGTTACAAGCATTTGGTTTCTGCTCGAAATGTCGATGAGGTTGGCGTGGTTGTTCCACAACAAGTTGCCGAAACCGCCAAGGCCTGCCTGCAATTCTCCGAAAGGACGTATCTTGTAGCCGTGCTTCAACTTGACATTGAGTGTTGCTCGGTCGGAAGGGCGAATGCGCTTCAACGCCCTGATGGGCTGGTCGTTTTCCATGACCTGCACTTGTGCCACTGCCTCTACCGGCAGGTTGCGGGTTGCTTGGTTGTAGCGGTTACCCAGCAGGTTCTGTCCCTCGATGGTAAACTGGTTGATCGCATTTCCCTTGTAGGTGATGGTCCCGTTTTCGGCCACCTCTACACCTGGCAACTTCTTGAGCACATCTTCCAGGTAGTGGTCGTCCTTGCCCGTGAAGGCGGCCACATTGTATTTCACAGTGTCACGGCTTTGCTCTATGGGCTTGAGCCTCACAGTGACCTCGGGCAGAGTTTTCTGCCAGGCAGTGTCGCTGGCGGCATGCACGGCCACAGCAGCTATCGCCATGACCACCAGTGTTGCGACAATGGCTCTCATTTCTATTCCAGCTCAATAGGGTTGTAAGGGCGGCTGTGGTCACCCCTCTTCATTTTCTCGGGAAATTGTATGCCTGGCGATGTGATCTCAAAGGCCTTCAGTATATCACGCATTTCATTCTGAACGGCGCGCCTCACGTTTTCGCGCGATGTCGTCACTATATTGCTGCTGCAATGCAGATATATCTTGTCGCCTGTGCTCGTGTTCTCCACGCCGTTGAGCGTGAAGTGATAGTTGCCCGCCGTGTCCTTGATGTCGAAAATGAGGCCTGGCAGCCCGCCAAACAGATAGGGCCCGGCCTGCAAGGCAAAGGCAGGGGCATACCATGCCAGCCACGTGCGTCCGCGATAGCGGCAGGCCGCCTTCTTGCAAGGCACGCCGGCCACAATCGTGTCGCTGTCGATGAGTCGCCACTGCAGTGCCGGCAGCGTGTCGCGATACTGGTAGGTGCCGATGCTGCACACCTGCACAGTCGCGCTACGCTTTTGCCGATTGATGACCAGGGGATATTTGTAGTTGACATTAGCCATGATTTTCACGCCTTGGGTCATGAGTGCAACCGGCGAGGCCTTGGCGTAGTAAAGCGAATCGTTAAGCCTGTCGAATTTCCATCGATAGTAATCCATGAATCCTAAAAAGCGCTTGCCCACCAAGAGCAACGTCTGCCCGTAGGTGAGATCCTGCTTCAAGGAGTCTTTCTTGTAGGCGTACTCATAGTAAACCCTTGTGTAGGCCGTGTCGCATTGTACCAGTTCCACAGGCTTTATTGGTGGAAAGGAAGTGCCCGACACTTGCTGGGCATGGCCCGTCGGGGCCGACGACGCCACCAGGCATGAGTAAGCCAGCAACTTGAGGAATAAGTGCTTCATCATTTTTTTATACAAGTTAGAATGGGCGGCAGGCTACTTGGTGGTGACGAGATACACATCGTCGGTCTTGCCTGCGGGACAGCTCTTTATGGCTTGTGCAGTGCCGCGCTTCAAGACCTTTATAGCCTTGATGTCGTCGAGTTTGATCTTGTTGAAGTCGGCCTTGGTCACCACCTTGCCATCAACGATATAGGTGATACCGCTGCTCGACTTCTTGGTAAAAATCTTTATCACGCCGCTTTTGCCCAGCGCGCCATAGCCCCGGGCCACCTCGCTGTCGGGCTTGTAGACGTCGACATAGGCAATGTCGTCGGGTTTCACATCGTTGATATTCCCGCCACACACGACACCGTCGACCACGAGCAGGGGCTCGCCTTGGGCTGCCGGGGCAGCGCCGGGGCTTGGAGCCGCCTTGCCGTGACCACTGACCGTGGTGATGTGGTGCACACTCATGTGCTGCCCGCCGGCTTGTTGAGTCACAGTGTATTGCGCGATTTGTTTCCCTACCAGCTGCGAGCCGTCGAAGTGGGCTACCGTGTCGCCGTCGATAATGTAGACGTCGCATCGGGCCTCCACACCTGTGCACAACAGCAGCAGCGAGCCCATAATAAAAAGACAAAATTTATTCATCATATATCAATGTTTATTGTCATCATTCTACGTTGATGGGTATCAACTGAGTACTCCCGTCGTCGGCGTCGGAGCTCACCATGTAGGCAACCAGCGAGCCGTCGGCCATTGTGGCAGTCACAACCGTGGCGTCGCCGCGGGGCTGGAGCTTGTAGGACTCTACCTGGGCGCCGTGAAGGTTGACGACCGCGAGCAAGTCGTCGATGCGTTGCTGCACAGTTTCGGCTGCTGCGGCCTCGCTGCGGGGAGCGCCCTTGTGCACGGCTGTCGCGGCTCTGGCAGTTGCAGGCGGCACCCGCTGGGCCACGGGCTCATGCTCTTGCCGCGGCACCGGGGCAACATCGCTCGCGTGGCACACGGCTGCGGGAGCGGTGGCGGCAGCTCTTGCCGCGATCTTTACGGGAGCCGAAGCCCGGCTGGCAACCTTCACCTGCGTGTTGAAGGGGAAGACCAGCAATATCGCCACTATGGCCGCTGCAGCCGCAACTGCAGCCCACCAGTAGGGCTTGACTTTGGTGGCAGGCCGCTCCTGCATCAGGTCGTCAAATTCCTGAGCCTTCTCGGCCGTCAAGGCCATGTCGCCGGCCGAGAGCGCTGGCGACGTAATCAAGGCCTGCACCTGTCTCTCGTCGTCGTCGAGAGGCACTTGGGCGTGAGCATAGAAGCGCTTGAGCTCGCGCTCTTCCTGTAAAGTGGTGTCGGCCTCGACATAGCGGGCTGCAAGCCGCCGTCTCGTTGCAGTGTCGTTCAAGTCGTTCATTGCACAATCCTCCTTGTCTCGATAAAACTTAGTATTTTCTTTCTTGCAGCGCATATTGTGGTCTTCACACTATTGGGCGTCGAGCCGCAAGCCGCTGCAATCTCGGCCATCGTCATTCCCTCGCTGCGCATGATGAGCATGTGCCGTTGCCCGGCAGGCAACTGAGCCAGGGCCACTCGCACCGCGTGCTGCGTGTCGTGCAGCATGACGGTTTCGTCGGGGTGCGAGCGCGCGTCGATGCCACAGGCGGTATCAAGCCTCTCGTGACTGTTGCCCTTCATCTTCAGCAAGTCGATACACAAGTTCTTGGCAATCAGCAAGGCAAGCGTCTCGGGGTTGTCATAGTCGTCGAGTCTGTCTCTCATTTGCCACAGGCGCAGCAACGTTTCTTGCACAGCATCGGCGGGCTCATAGGCAAGCTTCTGGCGGTTGAAGAAACTGCTGCACAGTCTCGTCAACTTTGGCCTAAGCGCAATTGCTATTTTCTCAAATGACGTTTGCCTCATCGATTGTGTTGTTTATAGATTACACTGCAACGTAGCCCATAGGTAAATGGAAATCTCAGCTTTTTAACAAAGATTTAACATCACGATGCTCCCCGTGTCGCCCTGCCTTGAGCCTAACAAAAAAAGGAGCAAGTGTGCTGCAGCCCCGTGGGCGAGACTGGCAGCACGCTTGCCTTGTGATCG
>OMUK01000020.1 GCA_900314215.1 uncultured Prevotellaceae bacterium | reverse complement strand
GCTTGGAACGAAGACGATGCCACCGAGGCTATCACCGTCGTCGACAAGGACGGCAACAAGGTTGACGGCCGCATCACCCACGCTGTGGTCAACGGCGCATCGGTGCTCCACTTCTATCCATCGGCCGACCTCACCCTCGACCGCGCCTACAAGGTGACCGTGAAGGCTGGCTTCAAGGACCTGGCCGGCAACGTCTCGCAAGGCTACACCTTCAAGTTCTTGAGCGAGTATCACCCCGTGGTCGACACCAAGGTGCTCGACCCATGCACCACCGACCACTGGTGGGGTCCCGATGGCTCTGGCTCGACCCTGGGCACAACCTCGAAGACCGGCGTTGAGGAATCAACGGCCAACTACCTGGCTCAAACCACCGTGCACAGCAGCGACTCGATTGAGAACACCCTGCACATGCACTACAAGTTTGACAGCAGCTTTGCCGGCCCATGGCAGATACGCGAGTATCGCTCTTACCAGCAGAACTACTACGACCCCAGCGTGAAGGGCTACGTGCTGCAATGCTACCTCTATGGCGACGGCAGCAACAACAAGGTGGGTCACATGGTGCGCGTTCGCAAGAACGGCCTGAGCATCGACGGCATCAAGCGTCAGCCACGCAAGATGCTCAACTTCCGTGGCTGGGACATCCTGGCATGGGACATCAGCAACTGCGGCAGCAACAACGAGGCCTTCACCGGCAGCGATCCATACACCTTCTCGACTGCCGACACTTGGTGCTACGACGCCCTGTGGCTTAACCACGAGATGACTGCCGACCAAGGCGACCTGTACAAGGAGAACGACGGCGTTGACGACGACGGCAACCCCATCACTTGGCAAGACTGGTCGGGCGACATCTACTTCGACGACTACAAATATGTGAAGTACGGCGAAGCAACCCAGACCGCTAAACTGAGCGACATTGCCGACGACGAGCCCACCGCAGTCGACGACGTGATCGACGAGGCAAGCATCAACATCAGCAGCAACGGCAACTTGATCGACGTGGTAGCTGCCGAGAGCCTGCAGAACGTGACCGTATACTCGATGAGCGGCGCCGAGGTCATCACCTCGACTCCTGGTGCCAACACCACCACCATCAACGCCTCGCAACTGGCTCCTGGCGTGTATGTGGTGAAGGCCATCACAGCTCGCAAGCAAAATGCTAAGCGCATCGTGATCAAGTAAACCTGATTACTCGATACACCTATTATAATGATAACCAGCTCGGCCCCCAGCGGCCTGAGCTGGTTATTTTTATTTTTATTCACTCCACATTTTTCACAACCGGCCTTTTGCGGCAGCGAGAAAAATTCACTATATTTGTAACTAAATAAAAATCTACTGGTTATGACAAAGTTCCCGATAGGCTTGCAGTCGTTTGAAATCATGCGCGAGGAGGGCTACCTCTACATCGACAAGACCGACCTCGTGTATGACCTGGTGCACTCGTTGCGCTATGTGTTCTTGTCGAGGCCACGCCGCTTTGGCAAGTCGCTGCTGCTCTCCACCATCGACAATTACTACAAGGGGCGCCGTGAGCTCTTCAAGGGACTGAAAATCGACAGCATGGAGCATGACTGGAATGTGCATCCCGTGTTCCACCTCGACTTCAACGGAGGCAGATATGACTCACATGGCTCTTTGAAAGATGTGCTTGAGCAGAATGTGGCTTACTGGGAGTCAACTTATGGCATCACGCCAAGAGGCACAGAACTGGGCCAGCGTTTCGCCATGGTTCTCAAGGTAGCTCATGAGCAAAGTGGCCGCCGCTGCGTGGTGCTTGTCGACGAGTACGACAAGCCCCTGCTCGACGTGCTGGAAACGGGCTACACCTTCAACGACAACGGCCAGGATCGACTTGTGGAAGACGACAATCGCAGCGAGCTCAAGGCATTCTACTCAACCTTCAAGGCAGCCAGCAACGACCTGCAGTTTGTCATGCTCACTGGTATCACACAGTTTGCACAGCTCAGTGTGTTCTCAGGCTTCAACCAAATCACCGACATCAGCATGAGTCCGAGATATGAGGCTATATGCGGCATCACCAATGACGAGATCGACACGCTGCTTCAACAGCCCATTCAGGCGCTGGCCGACGCGCAAGGCTATTCCTACAGCGAGGCGCGCGAGCAACTGCGCTTGATGTACGACGGCTACCACTTCAGCCGGGCGATGAAAGACATCTACAACCCATTCTCGCTCATCAAGGCTCTATTTGAGCAGGAAATAAACTACTGGTGGTACAAGACGGGCACCACGACCTACCTGATGCGCCTGCTGCTCAAGACGAGCACCAATTATCTCGACTTTGTGGGCAAGTACTACTCGGCCAGCGAGTTTCTCAACTACCGAGCCGACAAGGAGAGGCCCCTGCCCATGATTTACCAGAGCGGCTACCTCACCATCAAGGATTACAATCGCGACGACGACGAGTACCTGCTCGACTACCCCAACCAGGAGGTGAGGCGCGGCTTCACCATCGACCTGGGCAATGCCATATTCAGCGGCAAGGACAAAGATTCCAACATATGGGTGCGCGACGTGTATCGCAAGCTCAAGGTGGGCGACGTGGAGTTTTTTCACCAGCAGCTCACCAGCTACCTGGCCGATATACCCTACTCCATGGCCCTGGGCAAGGGGCAACGGCAACGCGAGAAATTCTTCCAGCTGGTGGTCTATGTGCTCATCAGCCAGATGAAGGAGTTCACCGTGCGCGGCGAGAAGCAAAGTGCCTGCGGCCGGGCCGACACCATCGTCGAGACCGAGAAATACGTCTACATCTTTGAGTACAAGGTCGACAAGCCAGCCAGCGAGGCCATCGCGCAAATACGCGAGAAAGGCTACGCCAAGCCCTATGCCACCGACGGCCGCCAGGTCGTGCTCATTGGCTGCACCTTCTCAAGCACGACGGGCACCGTGGCCGACTGGGCCACCCAGGCGCTGTGAAACGCCACAAAAACACAAAGAAGTTAACGATGGTTAAATGAGCAAATAGTTGTTAAATAGGCCCTCATCTACAAATAAGCAAGAAGCGGAACTCTTTGATTAATAAGCAAGTTTTTGTACCTTTGCAATCCGATTATGTCCAAAGTTTATTATTCGAGGGCCGCAGGCGAGCATTTGGCCGTGTTCATCCTGAGCTTGAGAATGCATAATTAACGTTTAATCAGGAATTTAAAAAGTGAACACTTTAAGTTACAAGACTGTCTCGGTTAAAGCCGAGGAGGTTGAAAAAGAATGGGTAGTAGTTGATGCTACCGACCAAGTGCTGGGTCGCTTTTGCGCCAAGGTCGCCAAGATTCTGCGCGGCAAATACAAACCCTGCTATACACCCCATGTTGATTGTGGTGACAATGTGATTATCATCAATGCCGACAAGGTGAAACTCACCGGCAAGAAGTGGACCGACCGCACCTACATTTCCTACACAGGATATCCCGGCGGCCAGCGCTACGCATCGCCTGCCGTGCTGCAACAGAAGTCGCTGCGCGAGGACCTCACTCCTGGCATGCACCCCCTGTTTCTCCACGTGATCAAGGGCATGCTGCCCAAGAATCGCCTGGGCGCTCAGTTGCTCAAGAACGTGCACATCTACAACGGCAACGTTCATCCTCACGAGGCACAGAATCCCAAAGTTATCGATATCAACAAACTCAAATAATCAATTGGAAGTATGGAAAAAATTAATGCAGTAGGTCGCCGCAAAGCAGCAGTTGCTCGCGTATTTGTTACCGAAGGTACAGGCGAAATTACAATCAACAAGGTAGCACTTGAGAAATATTTCCCATCTCCAATTCTCCAATTCATCGTTAAGCAACCACTTAACACGCTGGAGGCAGTTGAGAAGTATGATATCAAGGTAAATCTCAATGGCGGTGGCTTCAAGGGCCAAGCCGAGGCTCTGCGCCTGGCAATTGCCCGCGCCCTGGTCAAGATCAATCCCGAGGACAAGGCTGCCCTGCGCAAGGAAGGCTTCATGACTCGCGACCCACGTGCCGTAGAGCGCAAGAAACCAGGCCAACCCAAGGCCCGCAAGAGATTCCAATTCAGCAAGCGTTAATATCGGCACAAGTATTATTATATACCTTTATATATATATTTCTGCTCACACGACGCTCGCTCCACCCTATCTTGATTCAGAACAAATAGAGAGAGAGTTTAGTATCCAAATCGCATAGACTTTCAACCGGGGCTACAGAAAAAAAACAAAGCGACAAGCCCGATTGGCTACTATGAGATTGATTTAAGTAGAACGTAAACAAAAGAAAAAGAATTTAAAATGCAAACACCAAGTTTTGACCAACTGCTTGAGGCTACCTGCCACTTTGGTCACCTGAAACGCAAATGGAATCCAGCTATGGCTCCCTACATCTTCATGGAGCGCAATGGCATTCACATCATCGACTTATACAAAACCCAAGCCAAGCTCGAAGAGGCTTGCAACGCACTCAAGAACATTGCCAAGAGCGGCAAGAAGGTGCTCTTTGTTGCCACCAAGAAGCAAGCTAAGCAAGTGGTTGCCGACCGCGCAAGCGCAGTGGGCATGCCCTATGTGATCGAGCGCTGGCCCGGCGGCATGCTCACCAACTTCCCCACCATTCGCAAGGCTGTGAAGAAGATGACGAGCATCGACAAGATGATGAAGGATGGCACCTTCGACAACCTGTCGAAGCGTGAGAAACTGCAAATCACTCGCCAGCGCGCCAAGCTGGAGAAGAACCTGGGCTCTATCGCCGACCTGAGCCGTCTGCCAAGTGCACTCTTCGTGGTCGACGTGATGAAAGAGCACATCGCAGTTTCTGAGGCCAACCGCCTGGGTATCCCCGTGTTTGGCATGGTTGATACCAACAGCGACCCATCGACCGTAGACTTCGTGATTCCTGCCAACGACGACGCTTCCAAGTCGATCGACCTGATCATGAGCGCTGTGTGCGAGGCCATCAACGAGGGTCTCGAGGAGCGCAAGGTTGAGAAAGTCGACAACAAGGACGCAGCTGCCGAGGAAGGCGAGGAAGGCGAGGCTAAGCCACGCCGCACCCGCGTGCGTCGCCGCACTGCAGTCAAGGAAGAGGCTGCTCCTGCCGAGGAAGCTCCCAAGGCCGAGCCTGTGGCAACTGCTGAGCCCGAGGCTCCTAAGGCCGAGGCCCCCAAGGCTGAGCCCGAAGCTCCCAAGGCTGAGTAATTTTAAAGCAAACACATTTATTTAACTATAACAACACAAGAAGGAACTAAATAATTATGGCAGTATCTATTGCAGACATCAAAAAACTCCGCGAACTTACTAGCGCTGGTATGGTTGATTGCAAGAAAGCCCTCGTTGAGGCCAACGGCGACATCCAAAAGGCTGTGGAAATCGTGCGCAAGCGTGGCCAGGCCATCGCTGCAAAGCGCGAGGACCGCGACGCAGCCGAGGGTCGTGCCCTGAGCAAGGCTGAAGGCGAATTTGCAGCCGTGCTCTCAATCAAGTGCGAAACCGAGCCTGTGGCCAACAACGAGAAGTTTGTGAACCTGGTTACCGACACACTCAACGCAGCTCTCAAGGCCAAAGCCAAGACTGCCGACGAGGTTAAGGCCCTGCCCCTCTACGACAGCAATGTGGCCGACCAAATCAAAGTGCTCTCTGGTATCACCGGCGAGAAGATGGAGTTTGGCGATTATGGCTATGTAGAAGGCGCCAAGACCGTTGCCTACAACCACTTCAACCACAAGCTCTCTACCGTGGTAGCCTTCAACAAGGCCGACTTCGACGACGAGACCGCCAAGACCATTGCAATGCAAGTGGCTTCGATGAACCCCATCGTGGCTTCGCGCGACCAAATCAGCAAGGAGCGCGTCGACGAGGAGTACAACATCGCCGTTGAGAAGACCAAGACCGAGCAAGTGCAAAAGGCTGTTGACAACGCCCTCAAGAAGGCTGGCTTCAACCCCTACTACTGCGCTACTCAAGAGCACCTCGACGAGGCCGTGCGCAAGGGTTACATGACCGAGGACGACGTGACCAAGGTCAAGGAGATCTCGGCTCAGGTTGCTGAGCAGAAGAAAGCCAACATGCCCGAGCAGATGATTAAGAACATCGCCAACGGCCGCCTCAACAAGTTCTTTGCCGAGAACGTGCTCAACGAGCAACAGATTGATGCCGATGGCGTCGACAAGATGACCGTTGCCGACTACCTGAAGAAGTTTGACAAGGAGCTCAAGGCTACCGACCTCAAGCGCATCAACCTCAACAAGGATTAATCTCTAACTCAGATTTATACTTATCACAGCAGAATAGCTCACGACCTCTCGTGAGCTATTCTTTTTTTTGCTGTGCCACCCAAAAAATTGAAAATTCCAGTAGTTCCAATCTTCGGCACTACGTAGCAGTGCAAAAATTTGGATTGACACATTGGCAAAGACGCCGCCATGGTGAAACCGACCTGTAGGGGCCGGTCTTGTGCCGGCCCACAACAATGCCACATCCTATTTCATTGATTATTAATAGGATGAAACCGCATCCGTGCTTTGTTGCGATGTGGGTGTCAATGTTGAAAAACAATCGCTGTTTTTCTCTGCAACCGGACGGCCATAAAGGCCGCACCCTGCCATTTGCGTTTATTTACCAATCGCATCTACCCGCAAAAACACCACGTATCCTGCAACCGGACGGCCATAAAGGCCGCACCCTGCCATTGCCTTCAACAACCAATCCAAGAAATTCCCGACTTCGTCGTTCTTGGCGGGCGACGCATGGCAACAACCACGCCATGGGCCAATAGCCGGCAACACGCATCAAAAACATTTGAAAATTTACGTGGCCTATGTCACATAAAATCGCTATCTTTGTAAAATAAGAAAAAAAATAAAGATGATATGAAAACCTATCTCGTGACTGGAGCAGCCGGCTTCATAGGCTCAAACTTTGTGAAATACATCCTCAAGAAATATGGCGACGGCGTGAGCATCGTGATACTCGACGCCCTCACCTATGCCGGCAACTTGCTCTCAATCAAAGACGAGATTGAACTGCCCAACGTGAAATTTGTGAAAGGCGACATCGGCGACCGCGACCTGGTGACTGGCATCTTTGGCGACAATGATGTAGACTATGTGGTGAACTTCGCCGCCGAGAGCCACGTAGACCGCAGCATCACCAACCCACGCCTCTTCCTGGAAACCAACATCATGGGCACGCACAACATGATCGAGTGCGCACGCCAGGCCTGGCTCGAGGGCAAGGACGCCATGGGCAAAAACAAATATAAAACTGGGGCAAAATTCCTGCAAATCTCGACCGACGAGGTATACGGCAGTCTGGCCAAGGACTACGACGAGCCGCAACCGCTGCACGTGAGCGACGAGCTCAAGCAGGTAATTGGGCACCGCCACGACCTGAAGACCTACGGCAAGCATTTCTTCACCGAGCAGACCCCGCTGGCGCCACGCTCGCCCTACTCGGCAGCCAAGACCAGCGCCGACCTCATCGTGAAAGCCTACCACGACACCTACGGGATGCCCATCAACATCACCCGCTGCAGCAACAACTACGGGCCCTATCACTTCCCCGAGAAATTGATACCGCTGGTGATCAAAAACATACTCGAGGGCAAGAAGTTGCCCGTATATGGCAAGGGGCTCAACGTGCGCGACTGGCTCTATGTCGAGGACCACTGCAAGGCCATCGACATGGTGCTGCGCCAGGGCCGCGACGGCGAGGTTTACAACATAGGCGGTTTCAACGAGGAGAGCAACATCAACATCGTGAAGCAGATTATCGCCATCATCGCCCGCATCATGCGTGAGGAGCCTCAGTATCAGCAATACCTCAAGTGCCCGCTCGAGATGATCAACGACGACCTCATCGAGTATGTGACCGACCGCCCGGGCCACGACATGCGCTACGCGATGGACCCCACCAAGATAGCCACCGAGCTGGGCTGGTATCCCGAGACCCCATTTGCCACGGGCATTGAGAAAACCGTGCGCTGGAATCTCGACAACCAGGACTGGGTGCAGAGCGTGACCAGCGGCGACTATCAGAAGTATTACCAACAGATGTATGGCAACCGCCAAGGTCTATAAAACATAGCAAGACAATGAAAGGCATAGTACTTGCCGGAGGTTCCGGCACACGACTCTACCCCATCACCAAGGGCATATCGAAACAACTCGTACCCATCTACGACAAGCCCATGGTGTACTACCCCATCTCGGTGCTCATGCTCGCCGGCATCAGGGAAATCCTCATCATCTCAACCCCTACCGACCTGCCCGCCTTTGAGCGGCTGCTGGGCACGGGCCAGGAGCTGGGCGTGAAATTCAGCTACGAGGAGCAGCCACGGCCCGAGGGCCTGGCGCAAGCCTTCATCATAGGCGAGGACTTTGTGGGCGACGACGACGTGTGCCTCGTGCTGGGCGACAACATCTTCTACGGCCAGAGCTTCACCCGCATGCTCACCGACGCCGTGGCACGCACCAGCGACGAGGACGTGTGCACCCTCTTTGCCTACGGTGTGAAAGACCCCGAGCGCTTTGGCGTGGTGGCCTTCGACGAGCAAGGCCGTGCTACCAGCATCGAGGAGAAGCCCAAGCAGCCCAAGTCGAAATATGCCGTGACGGGCCTCTACTTCTACCCCAACGACGTGGTGCGTATTGCCAAGACCATCAAGCCTTCGGCACGAGGCGAGCTCGAAATCACCTCGGTCAACAACACCTATCTCGCTCAAAACCGCGTGCACGTGCAGACGCTGGGGCGCGGCTTTGCCTGGCTCGACACCGGCACCGCCGAGTCGATGCTCGACGCCTCCAATTTCATCCAGACCATCGTCAACCGGCAGGGCGTGCAAGTGGCGGCCCTCGAGGAAATCGCATTCCGCAAGGGGTGGATCACGGCCCAGCAGTTGCTGGCGCTGGCCGAGCCGCTCAAGAAGAACCTCTATGGCCAGTATCTCATCAACCTAGCAAAAAATGGCAAATAAAGAGCCCAAAATACTCGAGATTCCCAAGATATGCGACCCGCGAGGCAACCTCTCGGTAATCGAGGCAGAGCGCCAGGTGCCCTTCGACATCAAGCGCGCCTACTGGATCTACGACGTGCCCGGCGGCAAATTCCGCACAGGGCACGCCTTCCGCTCGCAAGAGGAATTTATCGTGGCACTCTCGGGCAGCTTCGACGTGGTGCTCGACGACGGCCAGCAGGAGCGGCGCTACCACATGGCCCGCAGCTACTACGGCCTCTACGTTCCGCCCATGACCTGGCGCATGATTGACAACTTCTCGACCAATGCCGTGGTATATGTGCTCTCGAGCGAGCTTTACGACCCCGCCGACTACATCGAGGACTATCAAGAATACAAGCTACTGAAAAATGGAAAATAGCGAAATCTCACACAGCAACTCGAGCATCGACATGTGCCGCGTGCTCACCTTCTCCAAGCATCATCACGAGAATGGCAACCTCACCGTGGTAGAGGGCGGCAACGAGATTCCATTTGAAATCAAGCGCACCTATTATCTCTACGACATACCGGGCGGCGAGTCGCGCGGCGGGCACTCGCACAAGGCGCTCTACCAGCTGGTGGTGGCCATGAGCGGAGCCTTCGACGTGACGCTCGACGACGGCCGCCGCCGCAAGACCGTGACGCTCAACCGCCCCTACAACGGCTTGCTCATCGTGCCAGGCATATGGCGTGAGCTCGACAACTTCTCGTCGGGCTCGGTGTGTGCCGTGCTCGCCTCGCAATACTACGACGAGAGCGACTATGTGAGAGACTACGATGAGTTTAAGCGGCTCACCGCAGGGAAATAAAAAAAAACACATTGCAATCATGAAACGATATCCCTTTCTCGACTTGAAGCTTGCCAACGAGCCCATCGTGGATGAGCTCAAGACCGCTGCCTGCCAGGTGATCGACTCGGGCCGCTACCTGCACGGCGAGCACACCGAGCTACTCGAGCAGGAGATGGCCCAGCTGTGCCAGGTGAAATACTGCGTGGCCGTGAGCAACGGCCTCGACGCCCTGCGCCTGGTCATCAGGGGCTACAAGGAAATGGGCCTGCTGCACGACGGCGACAAGGTGATTGTGCCGGCCAACACCTATGTGGCCTCGCTGCTGGCCGTGAGCGACAACGGACTCGTGCCCTGCCTGTGCGACGTGCGCCCCGACACGATGAATCTCGACTCCAGCCAGCTTGAGGGGCTCCTGTCGCCCGCGGTGAAAGCCATCATGCTCGTGCATCTCTACGGCACCCCCTGCTGGGACGAGCAACTCATGGCCATCGCCAAGCAACATGGCCTGCTCATCATCGAGGACAATGCCCAAGCTGTGGCAGCGCAAGCCAGCACCGCCGGCCTCAACGGCACCACGACCACAGGCGGCCTGGGCAACGCCACCGGCATGAGCTTCTACCCCACCAAGAACCTGGGCGCGCTGGGCGATGCCGGCTGCGTGCTCACAAGCGACGAGCAACTGGCCGCCACCGTGCGTGCTCTGGCCAACTATGGAGCCGACCGCCGCTACCACAACATCTACAAGGGCCTCAACTGCCGCATCGACGAGCTGCAGGCAGCCATGCTCAGGGTCAAGCTCAAGCACTTGCCACAGGAGACCGAGCGCCGCAACATGATAGCCCGCACCTATAGCGAGCACATCACTACCCCGCTGGTGACTACCCCAGCCATCTTCCCCCACATGAGGCAAGTGTGGCACCAGTATGTGGTGAGGGTGAAACACCGCGACCAGTTCAGAGCCTACCTGGAGGCCAACGGCGTGGGCACCGACATACACTATGCCACGCCGCCCCACCGCCAGCCCTGCTACAGCGAGTACAAGAGCTGCCACCTGCCCGTGACCGAGACCCTGGCCAGCGAGGTGGTGAGCCTGCCTATCGCCCACCCCATCGACGAGCAAAGCGCCATCGAGATATCAAATATCATCAACAATTTCAACGACTAAATGACAATGAAACAGCTTTCACACAATCCCGCACCCATCGGTGTGTTTGACTCAGGCTTCGGCGGCCTCTCGATATTGCGAGAAATCAGGAAAGTGCTGCCGCAATACGACTACCTCTTCATCGGCGACAATGCCCGCGCCCCCTATGGCGTGCGCTCCTTCCAGCTGGTGTATGACTTCACCAAGCAATGCGTCGAGTATCTCTTTGAGCAAGGCTGCAACCTGGTGATACTGGGCTGCAACACCGCCTCGGCCAAGGCCCTGCGCACCATTCAGCAGCACGACCTGCCCGTGATCGACCCCACCCGCCGCGTACTGGGCGTGATCAGGCCCACCGTCGAGAAGATAGGGCAAATCACCAAGACCGGCAACATAGGCATCTTTGGCACACCAGGCACCATCCAGAGCAAGAGCTACGACATCGAGATTGCCAAGATGTATCCTCACTATCACGTCTACGGCCACGCGTGCCCCATGTGGGTGCCCCTGGTCGAGAACCGCGAGAGCGATGGCCCTGGAGCCGACTACTTTGTGAAAAAAGACATCGACGCGCTGCTCTCGCAGTGCCCCACCATCGACACCGTGATACTGGGCTGCACCCACTACCCCCTGCTCATCAACAAAATCAAGCAATACATGCCGCAGGGCATCAAGGTGATCGCACAAGGCGAAATCGTGGCCGAGAGCCTCAAGGACTACCTGCGCCGCCATCCCGAGATGGAGGTGAAGTGCTCGCAAGGCGGCACCTGCACCTATTGCACCACCGAGGAGGCCGAGAAATTCAACGGCCTGGCCTCAATTTTCGTCAACGAGCCTGTGCAAGCCCGCCACGTCAACTTGTAAAATTCACAGGAGCACACATGCAAACTTGTAGGGGCCGATCTTGTGTCGGCCCACAAACACGGTTCTATCCTATTGTCAATCAATGAAATAGGTTGTAACATTGTCGTGGGCCGGCACAAGACCGGCCCCTACAAGTCGGTTTCACCATGGCGGCGATTTCGCCCATGCGTCCCATGGCGGCGATTTCGGCCATGCGTAACCCGAAAAACGACGAAGTGAAGGAATTTCTTTGTGGGATGCCTCAGGCATTGGGACCGTAGTAAATCACGGTGGTGTTGCTTGGGGTGAAGAGGCGGCTCGCAGCTTCTTGCAGAAGTTGCGGGGTGAGGGCGTGATAGTGCTCTATCTCGGTATTGATGCTGGCGGCATGGTAATTGGTGCCCGGCTGGGCCTTGCCCAACATCTCGTAGAGACACAATTTTGCAGCCTTGGCGGCATAGCCTATGTTCTCGAAGAGGGCATTAGATTCATATTTGTTGGTGGCTTTCTCGTGCTCATAGGGCGTGACACCGTCGGCGACGAGCACATCGAGCTCGTGCTTGATTACCTGCAGGGCATCGTCATATTTCACCCCATGTGCCAACCGGCCACGTATCAAGAACAATCCCGGGTCGAAATTGCCCGTAACCGAGGCATCGAGGCTGGTAAACATGCCGCTCTTGAGCAACACGTTGCGATACAGCCGCGACGACATGCCACTCGAGAGCACATCGCTCAACTGGTCGCAAGCGGCATAGTCGGCTTCTCCCCTGCCGCACATGTGGAAAGTGAGATAGAGCATATCCTCGGGCACCTCGCGGGTGAAGCGTGCCAGGCGGGGCTCGGTCTGTGCCGGCTCCTGCGCAATGTTGCGCGCGCGCAACGGCACTGGCTCGATATCGCCAAACCACTTCTCGACCAAGCGCACCGTGTCGTCGAAGTCCACATGGCCCGAGATACAGAGCACAGCATTGTTCACCGCATAGTGGTCGTGGAAAAATTTGATGATTTCATCGTGCGAGGCATTGGCAATGTCGTCGGGTCGCAGTCCTATCACCGGCCAGCGATAGGGATGCCGGGTATAGGCCGTGCTGCCCACGCAATGGCCCAGGTCGCCATAAGGCTGGTTGAGGCAATTTTGCTTAAATTCCTCAATCACCGCCTTCTTTTGCGTGGCGATTCCATCGTCGTGCAGGCTCAAGTGAAGCAGGCGGTCGGACTCAAGCCACAGGGCAGTCTCCAGGTTTTGGGCAGGCAGGGTTTCATAGTAGTTGGTCACATCCACACTGGTCCAAGCATTGCTCTCGCCGCCAGCTGCCTGCAGCGGCAGGTCGTAGTTGGGGGCATTGAGCGAACCGGTGAACATGAGGTGCTCCATGAGATGGGCAAGGCCCGTGCGACTGGGCGACTCGTCGCGGCTGCCCACATTCATCATCAGGTTGACACACACCATGCGCGTGCTCGCATCATAGTGGTGGAGCAAGGTGAGGCCATTGCTGAGTGTATGGGCCTTTACATCAATCATTCAACGATAGTGGCTTTCAGTATTTTCACGTCGGTCTTGGGGCGGTCGGCAGCATTGGTCTCTACGGCTTGTATCTTGTCAACCACATCCATGCCTTCTACCACCTCGCCAAACACGGTGTATTGCGCATCGAGATGAGGAGTGCCGCCCACGGTGGTGTAGGTTTTCTTCATCTCGCTGGTGTAGTAGGCAGGATTCTTATCAACGTAGTCCTTGGCCTGGGCAGCAAGCTGCTTCTCCAGGTTGTTGAGCCCGGTGCTGTCGCCGGCATTGTAGAGCTGCATGAGCGTGTCGCGATGCTGCTCAAAGAGCTTCACAAAGGTGTTTTGCACCATCTGCGAGCCCAGCTTCATCTCTATCATGCCCAGCTGCTGATTGGTGACACGCGCGCCAGTCACGATATAGAACTGGCTACCGCTGCTGTGGCGGTTGGGATTCACCTGGTCGCCCGAGCGGGCTGCAGCCAGAGCGCCACGCTTGTGGTAATGGCCGGGAAACACAATCTCGGCAAGCAGGTCGTAGCCTGGGCCGCCGCTGCCCAGCATGGCAGTAGAGTCGGCCGTGCGCGAGGCAGGGTCGCCCGTCTGTATCATGAAATCTTTAATCACGCGGTGAAACAGCACGCCGTCGTAGAAGCCCTGTTTCACCAGTTTCAAGAAGTTGTCGCGATGTATCGGGGTGTCGTTGTAGAGGGCCACCACGATGCGGCCCATCGACGTCTCAAGCGAGACCTTGGTGCAATTTTTCAAATCGGGAGATAATTGTGAATTGTCCTGTGCCACAGCACCCGTTGCCGAGAGCACGAGCACAAGCAATGCGGTGAAAATATAGTGAACGCAACGCATGGCAGTAATAGTTTTTTTTGTGTGTGTGAGTGTGTAGTCTCGAGAGGGACTCACACGCGCGTTTACATGCCCACAGGATACAGGCGCTTGTAGATGCGCCTGAAGTTGTCGTCGCGGGCGCTGAGCTCAGCAGCATGGTCCTTGTAGTCGGGACCCCATATCGTGGCTGCCAAGTCGCCCAGATACACGTGCTCGCGGTCTTTGTCGATAGCGGCCTTCACCAGCTTGTCGATGCAAGCGGCATATTTATCGGGGTCGATGGCGTGCAAGTAGCGCGCTGTGCTCACCACAAACTGCCCGTTCTTGTCGACAGCAATGATGTTGTCGACCAGCTCGGGAATCGTAGCATCGATATTGTCGATATTATTGGCGATGTACTCATAGGTCATGAGTCCATTGGGATCTTTACTCAACTTCTTTCTTAAAGCTTCATCCATATCACTGATAATTAAATATCTAGAATAAGGAGCGACACTGAGCCGCCCGTTATGATGTGCAAAGATAGTAATTTTTTGTGAATAAGGTTGAATTTTCGCCCATTAACTTGCTCACCCCCCACGGCTCTTTCATTTAAGATTGCTTTGGCCTGTCAAAATTAAGATTATTTTATAGCGGGCGTTCGGACGGTTTTTCCCACACGGTTCATGGTTTTTCCCCATTGCTTTTGGCAGTCGCAGGACGTGGGCGTGCTGCAAT
>OMUK01000002.1 GCA_900314215.1 uncultured Prevotellaceae bacterium | reverse complement strand
GCGGGACTCAGATTTCTTTTGTAATTTTGAGGTCCGGTCGAGTGCTTGCGCACCGTTCGAACGTATTTGGTCAAGTGGTTCAATTTCAATCATAACTTTCTGATTGTCAACTATAAAGTTACGAAAAATTGGCCATTTGGCCAATTTTTTAAACCGCTTATTTTCCTGATTTTTAAGAAATTAGATTGCAGCACGTCCACTTTCTGCGACTGCCAAAAGCAATGGGGAAAAGCCATGAATCGGGCGGGAAAAACCGTCCGGACACCCGCTATAAAATAATCTTAATTTTGACAGGCCAAAGCAATCTTAAATGAAAGAGCCGTGGGCTGTGGTGCAGACATGTTGCAGAATGTTTTGCTGTGTACTGCTATTTTTAGTACCTTTGCACAATAAAACAGCTATTTTTCTTGTTTTAGATTTAATACATTCTTATTGATCAATATGAAGAATATTATACAGGGAAGTCTGATTACTACTTTTCGCTGTAATGCACATTGCAACATGTGCAACATTTGGAAAAATCCAACCAAGCCCAGCGAGGAAATCGACCCTTCCTACTACGAGAAGCTCCCTAAAGGCTTGCGCATCAATATCACAGGCGGCGAGGCCACGATTCGCCCCGATATTGACCGCATCTTCGAAATATTATACCCCAAGTCGGTGCTCCTGGAATTGAGCACCAATGGCTACTTTACCGACAAGGTGGTGGCCCTGGCCAAGAAGTACCCCAAAATTTTGATACGAGTGAGCGTTGAGGGCCTGCCCAAAATCAACGACGAGAAGCGTGGCATCAAGGATGGCTTCGACCATGCCCTGCGCACGATGCTCGAGCTCAAGAAGACCAAGTGCAAAAACATAGGCTTCTCGGTGGTGATCTCGCCCGACAACTACAAGGACCTGGTGTCGCTCTACGAGCTGTGTGTGGCTCTTGACGTGGAGCTGGGCACCTCGGCCGTGCACAACAGCTGGTACTTCCACAAGACCGACAACCAGGTGACCAGCGAGGATGCCCTCAAGCAGCATGAGCTCTTTGTGCGCGCGCTGCTCACCAGCAAGCGCCGTCACCTCAAGGCCCGCCTCAAGGACTATGGCCGCGCCTACTTCAACAAGTCGGTGCACCGCCGCCTGGCTGGCGACACGAGCAACTACCGCCCGGCTTGCGGCGCCCTCACCGATTTCTTCTTTATCGACCCCTGGGGCAATGTGTCGCCTTGCAACGGCAGCGCCCAGGAGTGGGTGATTGGCAACATCAAGGAGCAGTCGTTTGAGGAAATCATGAACAGCGACAAAGCCAAGTGGGCCCTTGAGCAGGTGAAAAACTGCAAGCGCAACTGCGCCTTCATCGTCACCGAGCGCCACGACATGCTGCGCCGCCCCTGGGTGCCCATCTGGTGGATTGTGAAAAACAAGTGGCGCATATGGCGCGGCAAGGAGCTGTGCTGGTAGAGCGCACACGACGCTCTGGACCACAGCCACTTGAACGTGAGTTAAAAATATTTTCTTTTGTGTGATGACGATAGCGGTGATAGGTACACGCGGTTTCCCCGGCATACAAGGCGGAGTGGAGAAGCATTGCGAGAATATATATCCCCGCATGCAGGGCGTGAAGATACGTCTCTACCGCCGCCGCCCCTATCTCTCTGAGAAGTCGTCGCACGTGTATCCCAACATTGAATATGTCGACCTGCCCTCGACGCGCGTCCCGGGCTTTGAGGCCGTGTGGCACACCTTCTTGAGCGTGCTCCACATCATCACCCATCGCCCCGATGTGGTGCATGTGCACAACATAGGGCCAGGCATGTTTATCCCCCTGCTCAAGCTCTTCGGCATCAAGGTGGTGATGACCTATCACAGCCCCAACTATGAGCACGCCAAGTGGGGCCCCGTCACGCGCCGCTTGCTCAAGTGGAGCGAGGGCATATCGCTGCGTGGCGCCGACCGGGTGATCTTTGTCAACAAGTTCCAGCGCGAGAAATTCCCGGCGCGTGTGCTGGCCAAGTCGGTCTACATTCCCAACGGCATACGTCACGTGTCGCGCAGCCACGAGACCATGTTTCTCGAGCACTATGGCATAAGCCCCGGCCGCTACCTGCTGGCAGTGGGCCGCCTCACGCCCGAGAAGGGCTTTGAGTATCTCATCCAGGCCGCCAGCCAGCTGCCCGAGGTGGAGCAGGTGGTGATAGCCGGTGCCAGCGACCACGACAACACCTATTTTGAGCAGCTCAAGCGCCTCGACACCGGCCACAAGGTGATTTTCACCGGCTACACCTATGGCGAGGACCTGTGCGAGCTCTACAGCCATGCCCGCCTCTACGTGCTCTCGTCGGTCAACGAGGGCTTCCCTCTCGTGCTGCTCGAGGCCATGAGCTACAAGCTGCCGCTCGCCGTGAGCGACATCCCGGCTACCCACCTGGTGGAACTGCCCCAAGCCGACTACTTCACTGTGGCCAGTGTCGACTCGATGCGCGCCACCATTACCGCCAAGCTGGCCCAGCCTAGCGCGCCAGTCGACTACGACCTGTCGCAATTTGACTGGAACGCCATCGCCGCCACCACCCAGCAGGTGCTAGCCTCGGCCGCCCGATAGCAATTGGCTCACCGCTACCGCGGTTATATGCTGAATTGTAGGGGGGACTGGTCTTGTGCTGGCCCACGACAGGTCAATCACAGTGTCGATAATTTGCGTGGGCGTGACGTAACTGGCGGGAGGGGATGTGTGAAACAAGGCATATTGATTTAGCGCTAAAAATAAAAACGGCCTGGCGACGTCTGTCGCCAAGCCGCTGTGCTTTTTTGTGCTATGCCCACACCTGTGGTGCCGGGCTGTGGGGTGGAACTACACATTGAAGCGGAAGACCACGATGTCGCCGTCTTGCATCACGTAGTCCTTGCCCTCCATGTGCATCTTGCCAGCTTCCTTCACGGCTGCCTCGCTGCCATAGGTGATGTAGTCGTCATACTTGATGACCTCGGCCTTGATGAAGCCGCGCTCAAAGTCGCTGTGGATGATACCGGCGCATTGCGGTGCCTTGCTGCCCTTCTTGAAGGTCCAGGCGCGCACCTCCTTGGGGCCTGCGGTGAGGAAAGTCTCGAGGTTGAGCAAGGCATAGGCGCTCTTGATGAGGCGGTTCACGCCGCTCTCCTTCAGGCCTATCTCGGCCAGAAACTCCTGGCGCTCCTCGTAGGTCTCGAGCTCGGCAATCTCGCTCTCGGTCTCGGCGGCTATCACGAGCACTTGGGCATCCTCGTCCTTCACTGCCTCGCGCACGGCGTCGACATAGTGGTTGCCGCTCGCGGCGCTGGCGTCGTCGACGTTGCACACATAGAGCACGGGCTTATTGGTGAGCAAGAAGAGGTCGTGGGCTATGCGCTCTTCCTCCTTGCTGTTGAGCTCCACCTGGCGGGCGCTCTTGCCCTGGGCGAGCACGTCCTCGTAGCGCTTCATCACCTCATATTGCATCTTGGCCTCGCGGTCGCCAGCCTGTGCCTGCTTCTGCACGCGGCCTATGCGGCTCTCGATAGTCTCGAGGTCGCGCAGTTGCAACTCGGTGTCGATCACCTCCTTGTCGCGCACGGGGTCGACCGAGCCGTCGACGTGGGTCACGTTGTCGTCGTCGAAGCAGCGCAGCACGTGTATGATGGCATCGGTCTCGCGTATGTTGGCCAGGAACTTGTTGCCCAGGCCCTCGCCCTTGCTGGCGCCCTTCACCAGGCCGGCGATGTCGACAATCTCGACGGTGGTGGGCACGATGCGCTCGGGGTTCACCAGCTCGGCCAGCTTGTTGAGCCGCTCGTCGGGCACGGTGATTACGCCCACATTGGGCTCGATTGTGCAGAATGGAAAGTTTGCCGATTGGGCTTTAGCATTGCTCAGACAATTAAAAAGCGTGGATTTTCCCACATTTGGGAGTCCCACGATACCACATTGAAGTGCCATATATCTATTGTATTTTTGTTTTCAGGTTGCAAAGTTACTGCAACTCACGCGCAAAACCAAATCAATCGCCGCCAGAATTGCCCTGTGGCACTCCCGTTGCCATCATGCAGGGGAGGCTGGTGGTGATTAAAATTGAAATCCCGGGGCAGCTCCACGGCCGCCCCGGGATTTCGGGAATAAAAGTGTAAATTGTAGATGTGAGTGTGTAAAGTGAAAATTAAAATTCCAAAATGAGGGTCTCGCGGGGTGCCATCTCGTAGTCCTTGGTCAGGTCGATGGTGCGGCCTGTGGGCACGTCGCGGGCCTGTGTGGCGTTGCCTATGATCTCGGCATAGCGCTTCACGCTCATCGTGGCAGCCTTGCTGGTGCCGTTGAGCACGGTCATCACCTTCTTGCCCTGGTAGCGGCGGGCGATGACGTAGACGCCGCCGTAGGGGCAGAATTGCGTCATGGTGCCATTGATGATCACGTCGTTGCCCTGGCGCCAGTGCAGCACGGTGCTCAGCCAGTCAAACATGTCGTTTTCCTCGGCCGTGCGGCCCTCGCGGGTGAAGCAGCTGCGTGTGTCGCCCGGGAAGCCGCCCATGAAGTCCTTGCGCACGTTGCCGTCGGTCACCTCCTTGGTGCCGTTCATGAGCACCTCGGTGCCATAGTAGAGTTGCGGTATGCGCTTGATGGTGAGCAGCAGGGCCAGTGCCTGCTTGAGCGATTTCACGTCTTTGCCATTCTTCAAGAAGCGGTCGGTGTCGTGGTTCTCGATAAAGGCCATCACGTGGTTGGGGTCCTTGTAGAGGTAGTCGTAGACAAAGCTGTTGTAGATGCGGTTGTAGCCGTTCCACCAGCCGTCGGTCTCCTCGCCGCGGGCCGAGTTGAGGCGGTCGAAGAAGGCGAAGTCCATCACGGTGGGCAGGTAGCTGTTGTCGTCGGTCAGGCGCGAGTCCTTCTGCCAGGCGGCGGTATAGGCGGGCTCGGTGACCCAGGTCTCGCCCACGACGTTGAAGTTGGGGTACTCCTGGTTGATGCGCTTCATCCAGCGGGCCATGGGCTGCCTGTAGGCATAGGGGTAGGTGTCCATGCGTATGCCGTCGATGCCCACGGTCTCAATCCACCACACGCTGTTCTGTATGAGGTAGGTCATCACGTGGGGGTTGTTCTGGTTGAGGTCGGGCATGGTGGGCACAAACCAGCCCTCGAGGGTCTCTTTCTTGTCGACCTGGCTGGCATAGGGGTCCATGACGGGGGTGAGCTTGTAGCTCGTCTGCATATACTTCTGGTAGCCGGCGGGCCAGTTGAGCCAGTCCTTGGAGGGCAGGTCTTTGAGCCAGGGGTGGTAGAGGCCGCAATGGTTGAATATCATGTCCATCACCACCTTGAGCCCGTGCTGGTGGGCCTGGGCCACGAGCTGCTTGTACTCGTCGTTGGTGCCAAAGCGGGGGTCTACCTTGTAGTAGTCGGTGGTGGCATAGCCGTGATAGGTGCTGAAGGTGCCGTTCTCGTCGGGGCTGTTGTTCTCGAGCACGGGAGTGAACCACAGCGCGGTCACGCCCAGCTGGTCGAAGTAGTCGAGGTGCTGCGCTATGCCCTTGAGGTCGCCGCCGTGGCGCAGACTGGGCTCGGCGCGGTTGCAAGTGTACTTCTCCATGCCGGGCAGCTGGTCATTCTTGGGATTGCCGTCGGCAAAGCGGTCGGGCATGAGCATGTAGAGCACGTCGGCATTGGTGAAGCCCTGGTGTGCGCTGCCGCTCATGGCGCGCTGCTTGAGGTCGTATTTCACGGCCTTCTTCTTGCCGTTTTGGGCAAAATTGAGTGTCATGGTGCCGGGTTGGGCGCCTTGCGCGTTGAGGTAGACGAGCAGGTAGTTGTCGCTCTCCACGTTGACCACGCTGTCGACCGTAACGCCTGGGTAGCTGGTGCTCACGCTGGCACCCTTGATGCCCTTGCCGTAAATCATGAGTTGCAGCGAGGGGTCGTCCATGCCCACATACCAGTTGGGCGGGTCGATGCGGTCGACGTTGACCGAGGCTGCACTTGCCGTCATCGCTGTCATCATCATAGCCAATATTAAAATTTTTCTCATTGTGTGTATTGTTGTTGTTGTGTTGTTGTTGTGTACTTGCAAAATCACTGGTGCATGATGAGTGCCGACTGGGGAGCTACCTCGACGGTGCTGCCGCTGAAGGTGGCCAGCCCGTCTTCCTGCACCTGCTCTTGGGTGCACACCACGGTGTAGCGGCCTTGAGGCACGTCGACGCGCACGGGGGTCTTGTTGCTGTTGAGCACGACCACGATGTCGTTCCAGCTGTCGCCGCCGGCATTGTCCTTGAGGCAGAAGGCTACCACGCAGTCTTGCGTGGGCAAGAACTCCAGGTGCTTGCGCACCTGCTCGGCACTGCCCATGTGGAAGGCGGGGTGGTGCTTGCGCAACTTGACGAGGTTGCAGTAGTAGCTCCACACCTGCGGGTGCAGGTAGGCGCCGTTCCAGTCGAGCTCATTGATGCTGTCGGGCGAGTTGTAGCTGTTGTGCACCCCCTTCTTGGAGCGCAGCAGCTCCTCGCCGCTCAGCATGAAGGGCACGCCCTGCGAGGTGAGCACGGCCGTCTGCGCCAGCAGGTCGAGGCTCACGAGTTCCTCCTCGCTCAAGCCCGGAATGCTGGCCTTGAGGCGGTCGACGAGGCACATGTCGTCGTGGCAGCTCACATAGGCTATCATCTGGGTGGGCTCGAGGCACCAGGGCTTCTTGCTGTAGTTCACCTTGCTGTAGTCGACTTGTGGATGCTCGATGCAGCCGGCTATGCCAGCCTTGATGCTCTCCTCCTCGCCGGCTATGCCAGCCAGGAAGGCGCCCTTGTGGTCGTCGCTGAAGGGGCCGCGCAGGGCGTCGCGCATGTCGTCGCAGAAGGCGGCTATGCCTGGCATGCGGGGCACATTGGCCTTCATGCCCAGCTGCTCGGCAGGCAGGGCGCAGGAGCCAGCGCTCCAGCCCTCGCCGTAGATGAAGATGTCGCTGGGCAAGGCGGCGCGTATCTTATTCATCGTGGCAATGTCGTGCACGCCCATCAGGTCGAAGCGGAAGCCGTCGATGTGGTACTCGTCGACCCAGTATTTCACGCTCTTGAGCATGTAGTCGCCAAACCACCCCTCGCTCTTGGTCTCGTTGCCGCAGCCCGAGCCGTTGCTGTAGTTGCCGTCGGCCGTCTTGCGGAATATGGCGTCGGGCATGGTCTTCTGGAATGAGTTGCCCTCGACGCTGAACATGTGGTTGTAGACCACGTCGAGTATCACCTTGATGCCGGCCTTGTGCAGGGCTTGCACCATGAGCTTGAACTCGCGCACGCGCACTTCGGGCTTGTAGGGATTGGTCGAGTAGCTGCCCTCGGGCACGTTGTAGTTGAGCGGGTCGTAGCCCCAGTTGTATTGCGGCTCGTCGAGGCGGGTCTCGTCGATCGAGGCGAAGTCAAACGAGGGCAGGATGTGCACCGCGTTCACGCCCAGCGCCTTGAGGTGATTGATGGCCCAGGGTTCGGTGAGTGCCAGGAATTTGCCAGGATACTGGCTGCTCACGCGCTTGATTTTCACGGGCATGCCAGGGTCGAGGTCGACGTTGCGGGCTATCGAGAAGTCGCGGTGGTGCATCTCGTAGATCACCAGGTCGCTGGCGGCTATGGCAGGACGCGCGTCGCTGGCCCAGCCCTCGGGGTCGGTGTCGGCCATGTCGATGATGGCTCCACGCTGGCCGTTCACGCCCACGGCGCGGGCGTCGGGGCCCGGGCACTCGCCCATGAATTTCTTGCCATATTTCACGTCGACCGTGTAGAATTTATCCTTGAGGTCGCCCTTGAGGGTGGTCACATAGGCCGCCATGGGGCCGTCGTCATGCTTGGCGCGCTTCATCTTCACAGTCTTCACTGCTTTGCCTCCGGTGCCCTCGTCGTAGATGCGCAGCACGGCAGCCTTGGCGCTCTTGAGCGTGTTGAAGCTGAAGGTGGTCGACTGCGGGGTGTAGATGACATTCTGGCTCACAGCGGTCATCGACACTAAAATTGACATAACTATTGTGCTGATTGTGCGATTAAGTTTCATAAAAATGGATTGCTAACTGAAACTAAACTACTTTGTGTCGTTGAGACTGCGAGCCTATAGTCCCGGGCATGCCTGCTCATGGGAGCTATAGGCTCACAATCACAATATCTCTCTATCTACTTGCGGCCGCTCATGGCGATGAGACTGGCCACCTTGTCGTTGAGGGCTGTGCAGTCCTTGAGCTCCTCTATGCTCTTGTGCATGCGGTAGCGCCAGTAGTAGCGTGGTATGGCAGGCACATTGATGCGCTCGGCGCTGGGGTCGGCCAGACGCTCGTTCTCGTCGATGGCCATCCAGTCCTGGAAGGAGAGCAGGCACAGCATCGAGGGGCAGTTGAGGTGGTTGACCACCACTTGCTCGGCGAGCCACCCTGGCATGGGGTGTGGAGCCGGGCCCACCTTCCACAGCACCTCGTTGTAGTATTCCTGGGCCACGCCCCAGTCCTCGTCCCACCACTGGCGCATGGTGGGCATGTCGTGGGTCGAGATGGTGCTCACCGAGCGGTAGGGATTGTTGGCGAGCACGCCAAATTTCACGTGGTTGTCCTTGGGCATCGACTGTATCTCGAGGCTCAAGATGCGCAGGTCGTTGATGGCCCACGGCACGCAGTCGGGCACCATGCCCAGGTCCTCGGCACACACCAGCATGCGGGTGGCCTCGACCAGGCGAGGCAGCTTCTTCATGGCCTCGCGATACCAGAAGTCGTTGTTGCGACGGTAGTAGTAGTCGTTGTAGAGCTTGTTGAAGGCGGCCTTGTCGTTGTCGTAGAGGGCCTCGTAGATAAAGGCGTGCTGCACGGCGATGCGCGGGTGGAAGCGGTTGGCGTCCTTGCGGTCGCGCAGGAAGAGCACGTCGGTCACGAGCGACATGAGCGCGGTGCACAGATTTTTGTCATCTTCACTATCTTTTCCCTTAAAGGCATCTTGGATTTTGCGTTGTGTGTTGTATTCTTCCTTCAGGCGGTAGCGGTCGTCGAAGGTGTGCTCCAGATATTTCTCCTTCACCTCGCCGGCGCGGTCGTGGAAGGTGCGCTCGAGCGTCCAGTCGGTGATAAATGGCTCGGTGAAGTAGTCCTGGAAGTGCAGCCCGTAGCCCTCGATCTCCTCGCGGGTCATGCCCAGTGCGGGCGAGAACTGGCCCAGCAGGCCGCTCAGGGAGTCGTAGGGGATTTCCCAAATGCGGAAGAAGCCCAGCACGTGGTCGATGCGATAGGCGTCGAAGTACTCAGCCATCTTGCTGAAGCGCTTCACCCACCACTTGCAGCCGTCCTTGAGCATCTCGTCCCAGTTGTAGGTGGGGAAGCCCCAGTTCTGGCCGTCGGTGGCAAAGGCATCGGGCGGTGCGCCGGCCTGCCCGTTGAGGTTGAAGTAGTTGGGCTCTACCCAGGTCTCCACGCCGTCGCGGGCCACGCCTATGGGGATGTCGCCCTTGAGTATCACGTGGCGCTTGCGGGCGTAGTCGTGGGCCTCGTGCATCTGCTGGTCGAGGCAGTATTGCACATAGTACCAGTAGGCCACTTGCTTAAACTGGCTGGTGCGGTTGTCGGCCATGGCGGCGCGCAGGCTCTCGTCGAAGGTGCGGTGCTCGGGCCACTTGCTGAAGGTGGCCGTGCCATAGAGGTCGCGGAAGTGGCAGAATGCTGCATAGGGCACAAGCCACTCCTCGTTGGCCTTGAAGTATTGTTTGAAGGCTGCCGAGCGCAGGGTCTTGGCGCCCTCTTGCTTGTAGAGTTCTACCATATAGGCGAGCTTGGCGCTGTTCACGCGCTCATAGTCGATCTTGGGCAGGGCGTTGAGCTCGACTTGCAGGTTGTTGTAGTACTCGCGGCGCTTGGCGTCTTTGAGCTGAGGCAGCTGGCGCAGGTCGAGGTATTGCGGGTGCAGGGCATAGATGCTGATGCAGTTGTAGGGGTAGCTGTCGACCCAGGTGTGGGTGCTTGTGGTGTCGTTGATGGGCAGCACTTGCAGGGCCTTTTGGCCGGTCGAGGCCACATAGTCGATCATCTGCTTGAGGTCGCCCAGGTCGCCCACGCCGAAGCTGCCGGCAGTCTTGAGCGAGAATATGGGCACCACGGTGCCGGCGATGCGCCAGTCGGCAATGGGGAAGCCGGCTGTGGGCAGTTCATAGACCATGCAGTCGCCGCGCTTGAAATCGGGCAGCGTCACGGTGCGGTTGCCGTCGACCTCCCACATGATGGTCTGGTCGTTGTTGCTGCTGAATGCCACAAATTTGAATTCCATCACGCGGCTGGTGAGCTGGTCGGCATCAATCACCGCCACCCACTCGTTGCGCTTGTGCTCAACCATGGTGATGGCATTGAGCACACTCCAGTTGCCCAGAGCGGCGCCATTGCCCACCAGGGCGAGCTTGTCGCCCGAGTGCAGCTGCGGAGCGTGCACCTTGAGCATCACGGTCATGCCATAGTCGGTGGCAGGCACGGTCATGAGGTCGCGGTGTGCCAGGCACTCGGTTATGGCCGAGCTGTAGAGGTAACTGTCTTGGGGGATGTCGATCCAGTGGTCAAATGTGGTGACGCGGCTGGCGCGGGTGGCAGCCAGGTCGAGCACGTGGTGGTCGGTCGCCCACTCGTGACGCTCCACATAGCCGTCGCGCTCCACGCTATAGTAATACTCAACGCTCTTGGCGCTACGTGCCGTCGTGGTCACCTCGCAAGTCCAGCTCAGACCATCGATGGTAGTCATGGCGTGCTTCGAGGTTTTGCCTCCAGCACCCAGGATGTTCAACACTACTTCTTCGCCAAAGTAAGTGTGATAATCTACGTTAAAATTTATCTTCATTTATGTTATGTTTGTGTATTAGCTGAATTAACCTTGTAAAGTTAGTAAAAAAGGTAACGCATGGGTGGTCAACTCGCTGAATAATGGGTAAATAAATCATGCAATCGTTTGCATTTCAGGATTGTATTGTTTATCTTCGCTGAAAATCCGGAAGTCTATGAGCAGATTTTTCACAACTATGCTCCTGCTGCTGGCCTTGGCGCTGCCTGGCCAGGCCCTCACCACTGTCGCCCACACTGCAGCAACCGAGGAGACTCGTGATTTCATTTGCCCACCTGTGCCATCACCTGCGTTCCCTGGCGGGCAAGATTCCCTGTTCAACTTCATTTCGACTCACACTCACTACCCCGACGATGCCGCCCAGCGCCACATCGAGGGGCGTGTGGTCGTGGAGTTTCTGGTCAGGGCCTCGGGCAAAGTCGATTCAGTCAAGGTCTTGCAGTCGTCTCTCACTCCATCGCTTGATAGCGAGGCTGTGAGAGTGATGTGGCTCTTGCCCGATTTCAACCCTGCTATTGAGCACGGCCATCCCATCGACTGCTGGTATTTTCTTCCTGTCACTTTCCGTCTCTCGCAAGAGGGCTCTCCTCTCAAGCCCGAGGGCACACGTCTCCCTTCAGGCGACGAGTGACATAGTGTAGCCCAAGCCATCCATCGCCCAGCCCAGGCTCCCGTATAGCAACATTTTTATTGCCGCAACATGCTGTATATCTGCACGATACACCAAAAACTGTCAAACTCTTTGTCATCCATCTGCCCAGGCTCCCGTATAGCAACATTATTATTGCCGCAACACGCTGTATATCTGCACGATATGCCCAAAACTGTCAAACTCTTTAAAATAAATGCCCCGTTGCCCCCTTGTCTTGTTGCGACAGGGTGGTGGGCGTGAAACGAAACAGCCCAAAACCTCGACTTGGGGCTTTGGGCTGTAATGATGATGTTATGCCGTTGCGACCTTGAGGCCGCATGTGCACGCAATGGGCTAGATTAGTCGCTCAGCTTGGCGCAGATGAACTCGCGGTTGAGGCGCGAGATGTTGCTCAGCTTGATGTTCTTGGGGCACTCCGAAGCGCATGCGCCAGTGTTGGTGCAGTTGCCGAAGCCCAGCTCGTCCATCTTGGCCACCATAGCCTTGACGCGGCGCTTGGCTTCGACCTTGCCTTGCGGGAGCAGGGCAAACTGGCTCACCTTGGCTCCAACAAAGAGCATGGCCGAGCCGTTCTTGCAGGCTGCAACGCAGGCGCCGCACCCGATGCAGGTGGCGCTGTTCATAGCCTCGTCGGCAGCTTCCTTGCTGATGGGGATGGCGTTGGCGTCGGGGGCGCCGCCGCAGGCAAAGCTCACGTAGCCGCCGGCCTGCTGAATCTTGTCGAAGGCGTTGCGGTCGACCATCAAGTCCTTGATTACGGGGAATGCTGCCGAGCGCCAGGGCTCAACGGTGATGGTCTCGCCGTCGTGGAAGCGGCGCATATAGAGCTGGCAAGTGGTTGCGCCCTGTGCGGGACCGTGAGGGTGGCCGTTGATGTAGAGCGAGCACATGCCGCATATGCCCTCGCGGCAATCGTGGTCGAACATGATGGGCTCTTCGCCCTTCTCGATAAGCTGCTCATTCAGGATATCGAGCATCTCAAGAAATGAGGTGTCGGTTGGGATGTCCTGCATTTCATAGGTCTCAAAGTGACCTTGCTCCTTGGGACCAGCCTGACGCCACACTTTAAGTTTAAAACTTATATTTGATTCCATTGTGATTATTTCTTATAGTTACGTGTTTGTACCTTAATTGCCTCATACTTGAGAGGTTCCTTGATAAGGGTAGGAGCCTTGTCGTCGCTGCCCTCATATTTCCAGCACGACACATAGAAGTAGTTCTTGTCGTCGCGCTTGGCCTCGCCTTCCTCGGTTTGATACTCCTCGCGGAAGTGGCCGCCGCAGCTCTCATTGCGGCTCAGTGCATCGTAGGCGATGAGCTCGCCCATGATGATGAAGTCGCGCAGGCGCCAAGCCTTGTCGAGCTCGTTGTTCATGCCCTCTTCCTTGCCGGGGACAAAGACGTTGGTGTTAAACTCGTTGCGTATCTCTTTGAGCTTCTTGAGAGCGGTCTCGAGGCCTTCCTTGGTGCGGCCCATGCCCACATACTCCCACATGATGTTGCCCAGCTCGCGGTGTATCGAGTCGACCGAGCGCTTGCCGTGGATGTTGAAGATGTGGTCTTGGTCGGCCTTGGCCTTCTTCTCGGCCTCGTCAAACTCGGGAGCGTCGGTCGACACACGTGGCCAGATGTCCTGGTTGTTGAGGTAATTCTGAATGGTGTAGGGAATCACAAAGTAGCCGTCGGCCAGACCCTGCATCAGTGCGCTGGCGCCCAGGCGGTTGGCACCGTGGTCGCTGAAGTTGCACTCGCCTATGGCGTAGAGGCCGGGTACCGAGGTCATCAGTTCGTAGTCAACCCACAGGCCGCCCATGGTGTAGTGGATGGCAGGATAAATCATCATGGGGTTGTAGTATTTCACGCCGTCGATCTCGTTGGCCAGCTGGCCAGGATTCACGTCGGTGATTTCCTCATACATGTCGAAGAGGTTGCCGTAGCGCTGGCGCACCACGTCGATGCCCAGGCGGTTGATGGCCTCGCTGAAGTCGAGGAACACGGCTTGGCCGGTGTTGTTCACGCCATAGCCCTTGTCGCAGCGCTCCTTGGCGGCACGGCTGGCCACGTCGCGGGGCACCAGGTTGCCAAATGCCGGGTAGCGGCGCTCCAGGTAGTAGTCACGCTCCTCCTCGGGGATGTCGCTGCCCTTCTTGGTGCCGGCTTGCAGAGCCTTGGCGTCCTCAAGCTTCTTGGGCACCCAGATGCGGCCGTCGTTACGCAGCGACTCCGACATGAGCGTGAGCTTCGACTGCTTGTCGCCGTGGCGAGGAATGCAGGTGGGGTGGATTTGCACATAGGCGGGGTTGGCAAAGTAGGCTCCGTGGCGATAAGCTGCCATTGCGGCCGAGCAGTTGCAGGCCATGGCGTTGGTCGAGAGGAAGTAGGTGTTGCCGTAGCCGCCGGTGGCGAGCACCACAGCGTGGGCTGCAAAGCGCTCAAACTCGCCGGTGACGAGGTTCTTGGCGATGATGCCGCGGGCACGGCCGTTGATCATCACAATCTCGTGCATCTCGTAGCGGGTGTACATCTTCACCTTGCCCATGTGTATCTGGCGGTTGAGCGAGCTGTAGGCGCCCAGCAGCAGCTGTTGGCCCGTCTGGCCCTTGGCATAGAATGTGCGGCTCACCTGAGCGCCGCCAAATGAGCGGTTGGCCAGCAGGCCGCCATACTCGCGTGCAAATGGCACGCCCTGTGCCACGCACTGGTCGATGATATTGTTGCTCACCTCGGCCAGGCGATACACGTTGGCCTCGCGGCTGCGGTAGTCACCGCCCTTCACTGTGTCGTAGAAGAGGCGATACACCGAGTCGCCGTCGTTCTGGTAATTCTTGGCGGCGTTGATACCACCTTGTGCGGCGATAGAGTGTGCACGGCGGGGAGAGTCTTGAATGCAGAAGTCAAGCACGTTGAAGCCCATCTCGCCCAGGGTGGCGGCAGCCGAAGCGCCTGCCAGGCCGGTACCCACCACGATGATGTCGAGCTTGCGCTTGTTGGCGGGGTTCACCAGGCGCTGATGTGCTTTATAGTTGGTCCACTTCTCAGCAACGGGACCTTCAGGAATCTTAGAGTCGATTACGGGCTGAGCAGCAGTTGTTTTTTCTTTTTCTTCCATTTTTCTTAAATTGAAATTTTAAAAGTTAATACTCAGCTAATGGTTTAAAAGGCGCAGCACCAAGTGAGGTAGCAGGCCGTCACAGCAAAGAGGATAAACAGGATCGAAGCCCACCACATGCCGATGGTCTTCCAGCGGGGTATCCACTTGTCGCCAGCCACGCCCAGCGTCTGGAATGCGCTCCAGAAGCCGTGGGTGAGGTGGAACCACAGGGCTGCGAAGCCAATGAGGTAGACGGGCAGTACCCACACGTGAGAGAACACTGAGTAGAGTGCATAGTGGCCCGAGGTGTAAGCCTCGATGCAGCTCTCGCCGCCCATGCCAGCCACGAGCTCGGGAAGTTGCATCTTTGCCCAGAATTGCACCAGGTGAAGAATCAGGAAGCAGATCACAACCAGGCCGATTGCAAACATGTTCTTGCTCTGCCAGTCGACTTCCTTCCAGCTCTTGCTCACGGCATAGCGGTCGGTGCCGCGTGCCTTGCGGTTCTGGAGGGTCAACCATGCAGCATAAATGAAGTGGATGCAGATGAACAGCGCAATCACAGCACTGCCCAGCACAGCATACCAGTTGGCGCCGAGAAAATCGCAAATTGCGTCGTAACCGCTTGGCGAGAAGACGGCAACCACATTCATCAGCGCGTGGAAGGTTACAAATAGGATCAAGAAAAGACCGGTGACACTCATCACCACTTTCCGTCCTATGCTAGATTTAGTTAACCACATAGTAGTTCTGAATTAAGTTATTAATTTGAATGAATTGTTGTTTTATGTTTCCTATGTTTTCAGTCGTTCAGGGCCTTGCCCACCCACCCAGGTGTCGCGGCCACACTTTAATGTGCAAAGTTACTTTGAATAAATCGCACTTGCAACTTAATGGTGAAAAATTTCTTTATTCTTCGCTCCTTTTTTCTGATTTTTCACGATGCCATTGCCTGTGTGCGTTTATCTCGGGCTGCGGGCGGGGTGGAGGATGTACTGGACCGTCTGCACCAGGCCGCGCAGGGCGAGGTAGGCCACAAAGGCGAGCCACAGGGCCTGGTTGCCCATCGACCGGGGCAGCAGGGCATAGAGGGTGAAGAAGGCGGCCACGGCCACCAGCACAGCCAGGGTCATGGCCCGCGTGCGGGTGAGGCCTATAAACACGCCGTCCCACACAAAGGCGGCCATGCCGGCAACGGGGATGGCAGCGCACCACCAGCGGTAGCCGAGGCTGGCGGCCACCACGCGGCTGTCGCTGGTGAGCAGACCGAAGATGCTGCCCGGCACCGCGGCATAGAGCGTGGCACACAGCACGGTGAGCACTGCCGCCCACGCGAAGAGGCGCCGCACGCAGCTGTGCAGCCGCTGGCCGTCGCGCCGGCCCCAGTACTTGCCCACGAGGGCCTCGCCGGCCATGGCTATGCCGTCCATGAAATAGGAGAAAAGGGTGAAAAGCTGCATGATGAGCGCGTTCACTGCCAGCACCATCTCGCCGCTGCGCGCTCCCACGGCCATGAAAAACAGGTTGAGCACCATCATGAGCGTCGAGCGCACAAAGATGTCGCCGTTCACCTTGAAGAAGCGCCACAGGCCGTCGGCCTTCAAGGCCGTGCGCCAGCTCATGAGCGCCAGCAGGCCGCGGTGCTTGTGCCGCAGCAGCCACCAGCAGTAGAGCAGGCCTGCCCACTGCGCCGCCACGGTGCCCACGATGATGCCCGCAAAGCCCAGCCCGAGGCCATACACGGCTATCAGGCTCACCACGATGTTGAGCACATTCACACCTATCGATATCACCATGGGGCTGCGCGAGTCCTGCATGCCCAGCAGCCACCCCTTGATGCTCATCATCATGAGGGTGGGCGGCGCGCCCCACACGCCTATGTAGAAATAGGTGAGCGCCAGCGCCCGCACGTCGTCGCTCGGCCCGATGAGCCACAGCACCACCCGCTGCAGCGGCCATTGCAGCACGATGATGAGCACCCCTATGGCCAGGCCCAGCAGGGTGGCACGCTGCAAGATGGCTGCCTGCATGGCGGGGTCGCGCCGGCCATAGGCCTGAGCCGTCATGCCCGAGGTGCCCATGCGCAAGAAGCCAAAATTCCAGTAGAGCAGATTAAACATCATGGCACCCACCGACACGGCCCCGATGTAGAGGGCGCCGCGCGAGGCGTCGAGGTGGCCGGCAATGGCAGTGTCGAGCAGGCCCAGCAGCGGTATGGTGACGTTGGTCACGATGGCCGGCAGGGCGATGCGCCATATCTCGTGGTTTATCCCCTTCATGCCGGGTGCGAGAATTTGCGTTTCAGGTAGCGGGGCAAGAAGGAAAGGTGGCGCACGATGGTGGGCACGGTGCCGTAGTAGTGGCACATGATGTGGAAGCGCTCCTTGAGCGAGGCCTTGTGGTGGATGGAGGTGGTGCCCTCGCTTGTGAGAAAGCTTATCACGGGCGCGTCGCCCAGGTAGGCGTTGCGCTGCGAGCGCTTGAGCACCTTGATGCACCAGTCGTAGTCGGCACTGTAGCGGTATTGCAGGTCGTAGGGGGGCACGATGTCGCGCCGGGCCACAAAGGCCTGGTGGCACACCAGCATGCCGCGCTTGAAATCCTGCCACTTGAGCGTGGCGGGGGCGGTGAGGTGGCGCATGCCCACCACCTGGCGGCTGGCGTCGACGAGCTGCGTTTGCCCGTATATCACATCGGGCTCGCCTGCCGCCGCTGTCGCCATGCGTTGCAGCGCGTCGCCGGCGGCAAAGGCGTCGCCGGCATTCATCCATATCAGGTAGCGGCCGCGGGCCAGGCCGATGGCCTTGTTCATGGCGTCGTAGATGCCGCGGTCTTTCTCGCTCACGATGCGCGTGCCCTCGATGCCGGCGTTGCGCACGAGCTCCACGGTGCGGTCGGTCGAGGCGCCGTCGATGACCAGGTACTCATAGTCGTGGCACGCTTGCTGCCTCACGCTCTCGAGCGTGGGGCCAATCACGCTGGCGGCGTTCCAGGTGACGGTGACGATGCTGAATGTGGGTTGGTGTTCCATATCTCGCAAAGGTAAAACCCTTTTTTCAAAGTTGAAAATATTATTGTAATTTTGTCGTTTAGATGATGGGCCATGCGGGAAAGCAAGTGGCCCAATCAGGAAAAAAATTGAACGATTATGGCATCAAAACTTTGGGAAAAGACTGTAAAGCTCGACCACGACGTGGAGAAATACACCGTGGGGCGCGACCGTGAGATGGACATGTACTTGGCACGCTACGATGTGCTGGGCTCCCTGGCCCACATCGCCATGCTCGAGAGCATAGGGCTGCTCACCGCCAGCGAACTCGCCACGCTCACCGCTGCCTTGCGCGAGATCTATGCCGAGATTGAGGCGGGTAAGTTTGAAATCGAAGATGGCATCGAGGACGTGCACAGCGAGGTGGAGCTCCTGCTCACCCAGCGGCTGGGCGACGTGGGCAAGAAGATACACTCGGGGCGCTCGCGCAACGACCAGGTGCTGGTCGACCTGCGCCTGTTCACGCGCAGCGAGCTCGAGGACGTGGTGATGCACATGACCACGCTGTTCAAGACCCTGCAAGCGCAAAGCGAGCGCTACAAGCATGTGCTCATGCCCGGCTACACCCACCTGCAGGTGGCCATGCCCTCGTCGTTTGGCCTGTGGTTTGGCGCCTATGCCGAGTCGCTGGCCGACGACCTGGTGGTGCTCAAGGCTGCCTACGACGTGACCAACCGCAACCCGCTGGGCTCGGCGGCTGGCTACGGCTCGTCGTTCCCGCTCGACCGCGAGATGACCACGCGCCTGCTGGGCTTCGCCTCGGTCGACTACAACGTGGTGTATGCCCAGATGGGGCGTGGCAAGACCGAGCGCATCGTGAGCGCCGCCATTGCCAATGTGGCTGCCACCATCTCTAAGTTGGCCATGGACGCCTGCCTGTTTAATTGCCAGAATTTCGCATTCATCAAGCTGCCCGACGAGTACACCACCGGCAGCAGCATCATGCCCCACAAGAAGAACCCCGACGTGTTTGAGCTCACGCGTGCCCGATGCAACCGTCTGCAGGCGCTTCCCTACCAGATCACGATGATTACCAGCAATCTGCCAGTGGGCTACTTCCGCGACCTGCAGCTCATCAAGGAGGAGTTCCTGCCCGAGTTTGACGAAATCAAGGCCATCCTCTCGATGGTCAACGCCATGGTGAGCCAAATCAAGGTCAACGAGCACCTGCTCGACGACCCGCGCTACGACCTCATGTTCAGCGTCGAGGAGGTGAACCGCCTGGCTGCCCAGGGCATGCCCTTCCGCGACGCCTACAAGAAGGTGGGCCTCGACATCGAGGCTGGCCGCTTCACCCCCGTGAAAGAGGTGCACCACACCCACGAGGGCAGCATCGGCAACCTGTGCAACGACCGCATCGCCAGCCTCTACCGCTCTACGCTCGAGTCCTTTGACTTCGATAGCTATCACAAGGCTTTTGACAAATTGCTTGGGAAATGAGAAAGCTGCTCCTTATCCTCATGGCCGCGCTCATGCTCTCGGCCTGCAACAAGATCGACAACAATGAGTTGTCGGGCTTCGCCGTGCGCCTCAATCTGGGCACCTATGCGCTGTGGAACACCTATGGCGTGAGCGGCGTGGGCGACTACAACATCTTCAACCGCCCCAAGGGGCTGCCCAGCAATTTCCCCTACAACGTGAACACCTACACCGGCTTTGGCGGCGTGCTGCTCATCATGGGCCTCGACAGCGGCACTGCCAGCTACACCCCGCTGGCCTACGACGACGCGTGCCCCGTGGAGCACGACGCCACTGTGACCCTGAGCATCGACCCCGACAATTTCGAGGCCGTGTGCCCCAAGTGCGGCTCCCGCTACAACGTGCTCACCGGCGCAGGCGGCCCCGTCTCGGGGCCCGCTCTCACCCGCCGACTGGGCCTCACCACCTATGTGGTGCGTGCCGCCACCGGTGGCGGCTACATCATCACCTCCTACTGAAACTGATTTTTAGCATAAAAATATAGCGGCACAGCACTCTCCTGGGGTGCTGTGCCGCTTTTGGCTTGTCACCCCTGTCCTGGCTTTGGCGTTGCGCCGCCCCAAGTCAACGGTTAAACCCTGTAACTTGCCGTATATGTCAATCGGTATCTCTTTTTGTGCACTGCTACAAAGCGACGAGGTTATAAAAAATATAGCGGCACAGCACTCTCCTGGGGTGCTGTGCCGCTTTTGGCTTGTCACGCTCATGAGTGAGCGAGCGCGGAGGTTAGGCTTGATGCTTCTTGGTGGAGATGAAGAAGACACACAGCGTGGCGATGGCCAGGAATGCGCCGGCGGCCAGGAACATGTGGTCTTGCACAAAGACGCCGGCCTCCTTGTGGCACACGAGTGCCATCACCAGGCCGCCTGTGGCAGCCGCAATGATTTGTGGCAGGCATATCGTGCAGTTGAAGAGGCCCAGCACGGTGCCCATGCGGCTGCTGCCCTCAAAGGCGTTGGTCACAAAGGTGAAGGGCATGGCCAGCATGGCTGCCCAGGCAAAACCGATGAGGATGAAGGGCACAAAGAGCAGATAGGCATTGGCGCAATAGGGCACCAAGGCAAAGCCGATGGCTCCGATGAGCAGACTCAAGGCATAGGCTGCCTTGGTGCTCTTGAACTTGGGAAGCACGAGAGCCCAGCACACGCTGCCCACGGCCTGCACGGCAAAGAGCACTCCCACCCAGTTGCCGGCGTCCTGATAGGCGCGGCTCGAGGTGTCGAGGGTGTGCCACACGGTGTGGCCTATGGTGCCGCCCGTGTAGGTCCACATGTAGAGGAAGGCTGCCCAGCAGAAGAATTGCACGACCCCCACCTCGAAAAACACTTTCCAGGCACCTTTGGGCTCCCTCACGTGAACCTTGCCCTCGGCGTCCTCTACTGTGTCCTGGTATTGGGCATATTCCTCGGGTGGCATCTCGCGCACATGGGTCACGGTGTAGATGACGCACAAGATGAGGATGGCGGCCCCGATGTAGAACGACCATATCACTGAGTCGGGTACAACGCCCTTGGGGGCTTTATTCTTGATGCCTATCCAGGTGAACAGCAACGGGAAGATGTAGCCCACAATCGAGCCGGCGTTGCACAGAAACGACTGGATGCTGTAGGCCTTGGCCTTCTGCTTCTCGTTGACCAGGTCGCCCACCATCATCTTGAAGGGCTGCATGGCCATGTTGATGCTCGTGTCGAGAAACATGAGTGCTACGAGCCCGAAGGTCATGGCAGTGGCCACCGTCATGCCAAACGAACCGGCATTGGGCAGCAGGCACATGACGATGACGGCCACCAGGGCGCCTATAAACAGGTAGGGGATGCGACGGCCAAAGCGGCACCACGTCTTGTCGCTGAAGTAGCCCACCAGGGGCTGCACGATCATGCCCATGAGTGGCGGAAGTATCCAGAAATAGCTGAGTGAATGCGGGTCGGCACCCAGTGTGGCGAAAATGCGGCTCACGTTGGCGCTCTGCAGAGCGTAGGCTATCTGCACGCCAAAGAAGCCGAAGCTGATGTCGAAAAGCTGGCGTGTGGATAGGTTGGGTTTAGTTTTCATTATGCTGTTTTGATTTTTTTGTTGATATAATTTCTCGATAAAGTTTCACGCCACGCCCAGTTTGAACACAATCACCTGGCGGTATTCCTCGCCTGGGTTGAGCACCTGGCTGGGGAAGTTGGGGTGGTTGGGCGCGTCGGGCATGCCTTGGCACTCGAGGGCCACGCCCTCGTAGTCGCGGTAGGAGCGGCCCTCGGCCTTGTTGGCGGGGCTGCCGGCCAGGTAGTTGCCGGTGTAGACCTGCACGGCCGGCTGGGTGGTCATCACCTCGAGCACGCGGCCGCTCTTGGGGTCACGCAGCGTGGCCACCTTCTTGAGCTCACTCTTGTGCCAGTCGTCGACGACCCAGCAGTTGTCGTAGCCCTTGCCATATTTCAGGGCGGGGAAGTCTTGCTTGATGTCGCGGCCCAGCGCCTTGGGGGTGGTGAAGTCCATGGGTGTGCCGGCCACGGGAGCGATCTCGCCGGTGGGGATGAGGGTGGAGTCGGTGGGCAGGTAGTGGGTGCAAGCCAGCTCGAGCACCTCGTCGAGCACGCTGCCGCTGTTCTCGCCGGCCAGGTTCCAGTAGGTGTGGTTGGTGAGGTTCACCACGGTCTTCTTGTCGGTAGTGGCCGTGAGGGTGAGGCGCAGCTCGTTGTCGTCGCCAAGGCTGTACTCGGCGCAGGCCACGAGGTTGCCGGGGTAGTGCTCGTCGCCGTCGGGGCTGTGCAGGGTGAATTTCACGCCCGTGGCGGTGGCTTGGCTGTGCCATATCTTGTGGCTGAAGCCCTCGGGGCCGCCGTGCAGCGCGTTGGGGCCGTTGTTGATGGCAAGTTGGTAGGTCACGCCGTCGAGCTCGAGGTGGCCGCGGGCTATGCGGTTGGCATAGCGGCCAGGCACCTTGCCGGCGCAGGGGCCGTCGTAGAAGTAGTCGGCGGGGTTGGCATAGCCTATCACCACGTCGTCCATGTGGCCCTCACGGTCGGGCACGACCACGCTCACGATGCCGGCTCCCACGCTCGAGAGCTTCACGCTGGCGCCGCTGGCATTGACGAGCGTGTATACGCTAATCTCGCCCTTGGGCGAGTCGATGGTTTCTCTTGTAATTTTCATCGTTTATTTGATTTTAAGTTTTGGTCAAAAAGTTATTACGCAAAAATACAAACTCTTCCTCTTTTGTCAAAATAAATGCGACGGCCAAAGCCGTTGCCCCTTATGCAATCGTTTACACAGTGCAAAATCTTGTGAAATTGTTGGGTGGTTGACGGCGATTGTATACCTTTGCGCAGGACCAAAAAATTTAGACACAACAATGAAACAAGCAATCATGCTCATAGCCGCATCGCTCGTGCTCGCTGGCTGCAAGGCCAAGCAGGCCGCCCCCGCCGACGCCACCACGGGCACCACCGCCACGGTGCCCGCCCAGAGTGCCGCGCCGGCCAGCCAGGCCCAGCCCCAAGTGGTGCGCCCGCGCTATTACGACCCCGCCGACACTGCCCGCTCGCGCCGCCAGCTGGGCAACCAGGAGCTCTATGCGCCCCACACGCTCATCATCATGTACGACGGCAAAGACGGCAAGAAAAACCTCATGAAGGCGGTGAAGGCCTACGGCGCCACGGTGATCTACGACTACAAGATCATCAACGGCATCGCTATCTCGCTGCCCGAGGACCGCGACCTGCACCAGGCCCGCGCCTGGTTCCAAAAGGTGAAGGGCGTGCTCAGTGTGAACTACGATCAAATCTACCACCTCGACGGCGCCGGCAAGGCCCGGCTGCAATAGCCCCAGCCCACGGGCATGACCCGTGGCACGGCAGAGAGCGAGACAGGGCATATTAATCACTTATAAGTTTTGCGTTTTCGCACAAAATCATTAATTTTGCGCTGGCGCTTCTCGCAAGCTTAATAGCGAGAGAGAGTGTGTGTGCGACTATATAATAAAACAACTATATCTAAATCAATTAACAACCATAGTACAATGATTTATCCAGTATTTACGCCTGAAGAGGCTGCCGAGTATGTGCAGAATGGCATGACCATCGGCGTTTCAGGCTTCACAATCCCAGGCAATCCTAAAGTGATTCCACCTGCAATCGCAAAGAAGGCTATCCGTGAGCACGAGGCTGGCCGTGAGTTTAAGGTCAACATCTTCTCGGGCGCTTCGAGCAACGACTACACCGATGGCGAGCTGAGCCGCGCCCACGCTATCAACATGCGTGCGCCCTACCAGTCGTCGCCCGAGCTGCGCAAGCGCATCAACGCCCACGAGCTCCACTACGACGACCGCCACTTGAGCGAGATGGCTCAGGAGTTCCGCTATGGCGCATGGGGCAAGATGGACGTGGCCATCATCGAGGCCCAGAGCATCACCGACGATGGCGAAATCGTGCTGGGCACCGCCGTTGGCAACTCGCCCACATGGCTCAAGTATGCCGACAAGGTGATGATTGAAATCAACAAGCAGATTCCCGAGTCGATACGCGGCCTGCACGACATCTACCTGCCGCTCGACCCGCCCTACCGCCGCGAGATACCTATCTACAGCGCTCACGACCGTGCCGGCGAGCCCGTGGCCCACGTCGACCCCAAGAAGGTGCTGTGCGTGGTCTATAGCGACATGCCTCTGGGCAAGGAGAGCAAGTTCACTCCCGTCGACGACACTACCCGCCGCATCGGCCAGAACGTGTGCGACTTCCTCGTCAACGAGATGAAGCATGGCCGCATGCCCAAGTCGTTCCTGCCCATCCAGAGCGGTGTGGGCAACATCGCCAACGCCGTGCTCGACGCCCTCGACCAGAGTACCGACATCCCGCCCTTCGAGATGTATACCGAGGTGGTGCAAGACAGCGTGATGAAGCTCTTGCTGAGCGGCCGCTGCAAGTTTGCCTCTACCTGCTCGATGACCTTCAGCCACGAGGCCATGATGGAATTCTTCGACCACATCGACAAGCTGCACGACAAGCTGCTCATGCGCCCCAGCGAGATAAGCAACAACCCCGAGGTGATACGCCGCATCGGCGTGATCTCGATGAACACGGCCATCGAGTGCGACATCTTTGGCAACATCAACTCGTCGCACATTGGCGGCACGCGCCTGATGAATGGCATAGGCGGCAGCGGCGACTTCACCCGCAATGCCTACACCTCGATATTCCTGTGCCCCTCGATCAAGAAGGACGACACCATCTCGACCATCGTGCCCATGGTGACCCACGTCGACCACACGGTGCACAGCGTCGACATCATCATCACCGACCAGGGTGTGGCCGACCTGCGTGCCAAGGATCCACTGCAAGCTGCCGAGGAGATTATCGAGCATGCAGCTCACCCCATCTATCGCCCGCTGCTGCGTGAGTACCTCAAGCTCTCCAAGGGTGGTCACATCGTGGAGAACCTCGACTACGCCCTCTCGTTCCACCGCGCCCTCATGAAGGATGGCGACATGCGCAAGGCCGATTTCTCCAAGTTCCTTAACGACGACGACAAGTAAAATAGAAACTGCTGCCCCCTGGGCCCACGCGGCCTGTAGCGGCAAGCTCTCATAGCATTTCACGTGCCGCGCCACCGGTTTTCACACCCTGGCGCGGCACGTTGCGTCTCACGCAGTGTGACTGGTGTGGCGGCGATTGGGCGTGATTGCGCGTTTGGCATGATTGTTGCTGGTGTGGTTGTGATTGGCAGGGTGAGGCCCTGGTGGCCATCAGCGCGTCCCAATGCGGCAATTAAAGTGCCGAGCGTGTGATGGTTCCGCAAGGGGCGATATCCCCCACGCTGCAATGGCCGCGAGCACTTGCGGTGTTTTTAGCCACAAATGTTGCAATTTTGAATAAAGATGGCTACCTTTGTGTGAAAAGCTAATTACTCGTTGTTTTTAATAAAAACGATTCCAATTTATGAAATACTACATGTACATTGGCGGCCAGCAGCAGGGCCCCTACGATGAGTCGGAGTTGCTGAGCCATGGCCTCAACGCGTCGACCAACGTGTGGCGCGAAGGCATGACCGACTGGCAACTTGCCGGTCAAGTGCCCGAGTTGAGCTATCTCTTTGCCGCTCCTGCGGGCCAGCCATACTCGCCACAGCAACCCAGTTATCAGCAGCCCAGCCCTGGCTATGCCGGCTTCCCTAGCCAGCCCATGCCCGACAACTACCTGGTGTGGGCCATCCTGGTCACTCTATTTTGCTGCCTGCCCTTTGGCATCGTGAGCATCGTCAAGGCCTCGCAGGTGAGCAGCCTCTATCGAGGGGGCGACTACCAGGGTGCCGTGGCAGCCAGCGAGTCGGCCAAGAAGTGGGCTATAATAGGTGCCGTGTGCGGTTTTCTGCTCGGCGGAGTCTACGCTGCAATTGCAAGCAATGCCGGCATGTAGTCGTGTGACTTGGCATCGCTGGGCAAGGCCTTTTTTTTGAGACCTTGCTGAGTTTCTATGCAACAATAGTTGCATTTTTGACAAAAAATGGCCATCTTTGTAAATTAAAAATTAATTACTGATTTTAAATCTCAACTACGGCATGAAGTATTACATGTATATCAACCGCCAGCAAGTCGGACCCTATGAGGAATCAGAGTTGTTGAGCAAGGGTCTCACCCCGTCGACCAACGTGTGGCGTGAAGGCATGGCCAACTGGACAGTGGCCAGCCAAGTGCCCGAGCTGTCGCATCTCTTTGCCGCTCCTGCGAGCCAGCCACCTGCCTATCAACAACCGCCGCAACCGGCCTACCAACCGCCGCAACAACCAGCCTATCAGCAGCAGGCTAGGCCCACCTATCAACAGCCACAGCAAGGAGGCTACCAGCAGCCGCAACAGCCCGCCTATCAGCAGGCCGCTCCCGGCTACCGCCAACCGCAGTATGGCGGCGCCCAGCGTCCACCCATGCCCGACAACTACCTGGTGTGGGCCATCCTGGTCACCATATTCTGCTGTCTGCCCTTTGGCATCGTGAGCATCGTCAAGGCCTCGCAAGTGAGCAGCCTCTACAACCAGGGCGACTACCAGGGTGCCGTGGCAGCCAGCGAGTCGGCCAAGAAGTGGGTGATATGGAGCGTGATTGCGGCGGCAATTGGTGGCGTGTTATACATTTTGTTATACGCAATATTGGGAGTGAGCTTCCTGAGCATTTTGGGCGCAAGCTCACTTGCCTAACGGCGCTCACACACTCAAGGAGGGAGAACAATAAACAATGAAATACTATATGCACATCGATGGGCGGCAATTGGGCCCACTTGAAGAGCGCGACCTGATTGCGCACGGCTTGCAACGCTCCACACTGGTGTGGTGCAAGACGATGCCCAACTGGGCGCCCGCCTACCATGTGCCTGCCCTCATGCGGCTGCTCTATCCGTCGGCCCAGCAGCCACAGCGTGCCCAGGCACAGCCTGCGGTGGCAGCGGCACGCCGCCAGCAGCCACGCCGCCAGGTAGCACGCAACGGCGCTGCTGCGCGACCGGCTTTCCAGCCACAGCCGCAGCGCGTGGCACGGCCGCAAGCACCTGTGGCAGCCGCGAGGCCGCGCGTGGCTCATGTGCAGCCACAATACATGCCGCAACCGCAGCAGCACAAGCCCAAGATGTGGCACCGCCCCGCCAGCGACACGTCGCTCACCTATAAGCAGGCCTTCGCGTCGGCCATGCGCCACTACTTCGACTTCAAGGGCCGCTCACGCCGTTCCGAGTACTGGAAGTTCTTCGCCATCGTGCTGCTTCTCAACCTGGTCACGGCCATCATCGACTGGAACCTGGGCCTCACCATCAAGCACCATGGCATCACGGGCACGGTGGTGTCGCTCGTGCTGCTGGTGCCCTTTGTGTCGGCAGGCGTGCGTCGCCTGCACGACATGGGCCAGAGCGGATTGAAGCTGCTGTGGGGGCTGTTGCCCGTGGTGGGCTGGGTGATGGTGCTCAACTGGCACTGCCAGGACTCCCAAAAGAAAGAAAACCGCTGGGGCCGCTCGCCCAAGTACTACCGCCGTGCAAGTTAGCGGCTGAGGACAACCCCATAATGTGTGCCGGGCACATGTGGAGCAGTAGCAACGCTCACACATGTGCCCGCCATGTTTTATTTAGCCCTCAGCCCCCTCGATAAACCTGTAGGGGCCGGTCTTGTGCCGGCCCACCGACGCGGTTCCATCCTTTTTTTTAAAATTAATTCCCACATTATCAATAAAATAGGAGGTAACATTGTTGTGGGCCGGCACAAGACAGGCCCCTACAGGTGGGTTTAAACCCCAGCGGCGTGCCATCGGGGCGCGCGTCATGGCGGCGGTGTGGGTTTAACCTCCCCAGCGGCGATGCCATCGGGGCGCGCGCCATGGCGACGGTGTGGGTTTAATCCACGGCGGCGATTTCTCGTCATCACGGCGTTTTCATAGAGCAATATAAATTGGATCATTTGGCGTATAGGGGGCAACAAAAAGCCGCCTCGCTTGCAGATAGGAAGGCGGCCTTTTCAGGTAAAACCAGTTATGAAAAAATTAGTCTCTTTTTTAACAGGAAATTTCCCAACCCATTGAAGTTGAAAACGTGTAGCAAAAACATTAGGACAGCGTGCATTTGCTGCATCGAAAACTCGCGTGATGCTTTTCCCGATCTCTCCACAAACGATTTCCATCGAGGCGATTGCGAAATGCGTCAGCATCGTTTTCGATTGCAAAGATAATGCATGCCATGCCCCGATTGCAAATTTTTGAGCAAGAAAATTTCTAAAATATAATCAACAACACTTAAAATATGTTTCACGTTGGTCGGTTTCACTCTATTTCGCTCTTTTTGTGTCTTGATTGAGAACACATAGCACCATGCAAGTTGCTCAAGCCCCTCAAAAAAAACGGTGACTCCCCGCGGCTGTGTGCAGGAAGTCACCCTTTTTTCAGCGATGTCGTTACCCATTGTGCCCAGCGGCGGGGTGGTGTGGCTCACCGGCGCGGCTTGAAGCCGAAGGTGAGGCCCAGCGTGACGAAGGCGTGGCGGTTGGCCCGCTCCTGCAGCTTGTAGCCTGCTGTGATGCGTGCCAGGTTGCCTATGTGCACACCCACGCGTGGCATGAATGCCACCGAGCCCGATGTGCCGTTGTCGGTGAAATTCTCGCCATCGATGTCGCTCCCTGCGCGCTTCAGGTCGTTGCTGGTGTCGATGTGGCAATAGCCCAGCCCTATGCCGCCAAAGAGGGTGATGACGCTGCTCACGCGCTTGCGGTAGTCGCAAGTGAGCATCACGTCGGTCGATTTGTAGTCGTAGGTGCTGCTCCAGCTCATCGTCTCGTTATGGCCTCCATAAGTGCGACGCTCCACGATGTTGTAGCTCACCTGCACGCCCAGTGCAAGGGGCACTTTGGGCAGGTTGTAGCGCACCTCGCCATAGTAGTCGATACCCACCTTGTTGCTTTTCATCGCTTCGACGCTGGCAATGCCGAAGTTTGGGCCTGCACCGGCCTCGATTTCTAGCGCGTTGTCGCGCGTGAAGTAGTTGCCCTGTGCCTGTGCCTTGCTCAGCCACAGCTGGCTCACTACCATCAATGCTGCCAATAAAGTTGATACTTTCATGATCTTGTTGTATTCAAGAGTTATTTTAAAGGGTTAGAAATCACTTATGTTGTTTATTGCAAATGAATAAAAAAATGATTGATTGCAATTCGCGCAATGGTGAAGTGGAAAACAAAGCGCTTTACTCGTGCTCGGGGCCATTATTCTTGATGGTCGGTCATGGCAGTAGCGGCTGGGATAAAATGCAAGCAAGACCGCTCTCCACTGCAATGAGTGGAGCGGTCTTGCTGTAGGCTTTTACCGGCGGTGGGGTCAGTCGACGATGAGCATGGCGTCGCCGTAGGCGCCAAACTGGTATTTCTCTTTCACGGCAACCTGGTAGGCGTCCATCACCTGGTCGTAGCCGCCAAAGGCTGCTGTGAGCATGAGCATCACGCTGTAGGGCATGTGGAAATTGGTGATGAGGGCGTCGGCGGTCGAGAAGTCGTAGGGCGGGAAGATGAACTTGTTGGTCCAGCCCGAGAAGGGCTTGATGTGTCCGTTCATGCCCACGGTGCTCTCCATGGCGCGCAGCACGCTGGTGCCCACGGCGCATATCTTGTGGCCGGCGTCGCGCGAGCTGTTCACGTGCTCGGCAAGTTCCTCGGTCACCTCCATCTGCTCGCTGTCCATGCGGTGCTTGGTGAGGTCTTCCACGTCGATGTCGCGGTAGCTGCCCAGCCCGATGTGCAGGGTGAGGAAGCGGGCGTCGATGCCAATGATTTCCATGCGCTTCATGAGCTCGCGCGAGAAGTGCAGACCGGCGGCAGGAGCCACCACGGCGCCCTCGTTGCGGGCAAAGATGGTCTGGTAGCGCTCCTCGTCCTCAGGTTCGGGCTCGCGCTTGATGTAGTAGGGCAGGGGCGTGTGGCCCAGGGCAAAGAGGTTTTGCTTGAACTCGTCGTGCGGGCCGTCGTAGAGGAAGCGCAGCGTGCGGCCGCGCGAGGTGGTGTTGTCGATCACCTCGGCCACCATCGAGTCGTCGAGTCCGAAGTAGAGCTTGTTGCCGATGCGTATCTTGCGGGCGGGTTCCACGAGCACATCCCACAGCTTGTGCTCCTCGTTGAGCTCGCGCAGCAGGAACACCTCAATCTTGGCGCCGGTCTTCTCCTTGTTGCCGTAGAGCTTGGCAGGAAACACGCGGGTGTCGTTGAAGACAAATGTGTCCTTGTCGCCAAAGTAGCTCACCACGTCGCTGAAGGTCTTGTGCTCGATCTCGCCCGTGCGGCGGTGCAGCACCATCAGGCGGCACTGGTCGCGCATGATGAGCAGTTTGCCCGATTCTGTCTTAAATTCGGCCGGACGACTGGCAATGAGGTCCTGGGGAAGGCTAAAGCCAAATTCTGAGAGTTTCATAACTATATATATGAGTGATTTAAGTATTTTTTTTCTTGTCGATATATCAGCCTTTGAGCTGCGAGGTGCGTGCCTGCCTGGCTTGCTCGCGGGCGCGGCGGGCGGCCTTGAGGGCTGCCATGCGCTTCTTGTTGTCGATGCGCTCTTGCAGCAGGCGTTGCTCCTCGGCCTGGTCGGGCATCACGTAGTCTTGCTCGTCGAGCCAGTTCAGCAGGGGCTCGAGCTGGCTGCAGTCGCCCTCTTGCACATTGCCCACGCGGGTGCGGCGCAGCGCGGTGAGGTGGGCACCGCTATCCAGGGCCACGCCTATGTCGCGGGCCAGGGCGCGTATGTAGGTGCCCTTGCTGCACACCACCCTTATCTTGATCACGGGCTGTGCAGGAAGCTGGCACTCGAGCAGCTCAATCTCGTCGATGACCAGCGTCTTGGGCTTGATCACCACCTCCTCGCCCTTGCGTGCCAGCACATAGGCGGGCTTGCCGTCGACCTTGCAGGCGCTGTACTTGGGCGGCACTTGCTCGATGGTGCCGGTGAATTGCTCTTGCAGCACGCGCTCCACCCGCTCGCGGGTGATGTGCTGCCAGGGCCATGTGGCGTCGACCTCGGTCTCCATGTCTAGCGATGGGGTGGTCTCGCCCAGCCGCAGCTCGGCGATGTATTCCTTCACGCCACTTTGCAACTGCTCGATCATCTTGGTCTTGCGGCCGGTGCACACGATGAGCACCCCGGTGGCGAGCGGGTCGAGCGTGCCGGCGTGGCCCACACGCACGTTGGGCGTGTTGAGGTGGCGGCGCAGGCAGCTGCGTATCTTTCTCACCACCGCAAACGAGGTCCAGTGCAGGGGCTTGTCGATATAGAATATTTCGCCAGCTATAGGATTGAGCATTGCCTAAAATCTTTTTCTAACGGAGCGCGCACGCATGCGTCTCGTTTCAATCTACCATCACCAGCGAGTGGCCGGTGAGAAGCATGGCCAGGATGATGCCGCCCACGATGATGCGATACCAGCCGAAGGCCTTGAAGCCATACTTGGTGAGAAAGCCCACAAACCACTTCATGGCCAGGATGGCCACCACAAAGGCGATGACGCAGCCCAGGATGAGCAGAAACACGTTGCCCGACGTGGCCCAGTCGTTGGGCTGGCCAAACATGTCGATCAGGTCGAGCAGCGTGGCGCCGGCCATGGTGGGCACTGCCAGGAAGAATGAGAACTCGGCGGCATTCTTGCGGGTGAGGCGCTGCTGCATGCCACCCACGATGGTGGCCATCGAGCGGCTTGTGCCGGGTATCACCGAGAGGCACTGCCAGAAGCCTATCATGAGGGCGCGACGCCAAGTCACCTTGTTGCCGTCGTTGCCCTTGTTGAATATCTTGTCGACAAAGAGCATAAACACACCGCCCACCACCAGCATCACGGCCACGGTGGTCACGCTGTCGAGCAGCCAGTCGAGCAGGCCCGACTTCTTGGCGGCCAGGCCTATCACCACTGCTGGCAGCACTCCCACGATGAGCAGGCCGTAGAAGCGCAGCTTCTCATTGACCTCGGCCCGGTTGCGCATCTGGAAGAAGCGCTTCCAGTAGAGGCACACCACGCTCAAGATGGCGCCAAACTGGATGATGAAGGTGAAGGCGTGCACAAAGGGGTCGCCCTGTGCCACGCCCAGCAGATTCTGGGTAATGATCATGTGGCCCGTCGACGACACAGGCAGAAATTCAGTCAAGCCCTCAACGATGGCTATGACTATCGTTTGAAAAATGTCCATCGATTATCGGGTTTTGTTATGCTTCCTCGTTGTTGGCGTTAGTGTTCTTTTTCTTGTACATGATAGCAGGCACCATGAGCACGAAGCCCAGCAGTGCGATGGTGGGGCCCACCACCGTGCGGCGCGACGAGAATATGTCGTAGTTGAAGGTGCTGCCCTCGTTGGGGCTGCCAGCCATCAAGATGAAGCCCAGCGCGATGAGGACCACGCATATTGCGATAAGCACAAAATTGATCTTGTCGAGGGGAAATACGTTCTTCTTCACTTGCTTAGTGGGCGCAGCCTTGGCGGCCGTAGCCTTTGTCGTTTCTTTAGCCATAATTAAATTGTTGAGCTCTAAATAAGTATTATGCGTTGCTAACCAACCAACGCTCTTGTGTGCGCCTGCGAGAGCGCACACACATAACCGCGCATTTTGCGCAATCGACTGCAAAATTACAACATCAAAACCCGTTTGTCAACCTTTTTCACGTTTTTTATATGAAATAAGCCGCAACAAGCCAGTAAATTGCCCACTCGCTCCCCGGCCAGTGTGGATGTGACTGGCAGGGTGCGGCCCTAGTGGCTGTGCGGCCAGTGTGGATGTCGCGACTGGTCGTGCGGTTGCAAGGTGGAGAATGGTTCCCCCCCCCCCCCCCTAATGGGGCTTTTTCGCGTTTTTATATGTTCACGTTTTTATGTGAAATTCCCAGCAAGCCCCATGGGCTACTGGGCAAACTTGCTGAGCTCATAGGTGGCCTGCTCGATGTGGCCGGTGCGGCTGTCGACCAGGCTGGCATTCCACCAGCTGGTGGTGACCTGCGTGCCGCTGTTGCCATACTCGTTGTGCTCGGGCCACCACCAGAACACGCCTTTCACGCCGGCATGCTGGGTGGTGAGGTTGGTCACGAGGTCGTCGACCAGGCTGGCCTGGCCAGCCTCGGTGTAGGGGTAGGTGTTGGTGAGGTTATACTTGGTGCCGCCCATCGCCCAGGCATAGGAGTAGCCTAGCTCCATGAGCATGATGGGCTTCTCGGCATAGTCGTGCTCCAGGCGCGAGAGCTCGGCGCTCAGGGTGGGTATGGTGCCGTGATAGGCAGGGTAGTAGCTCAGTCCTATGATGTCGTAGTCTACGTTGTGGGCCTTGGCCGTGGCATAGAAGTCGGTGGCGTTGCTCATGCTGCCCAGGTCGACGTGCACGATGACCTTGGCCTGGGGGCACACCTGGCGCACGGCCTTGCTGCCGGCGTTGAGATAGCGGGCAAAGTTGTTCCACGACCCGCCGTCGGGGTTGCCGCCGCCCGGCCAGCAATGGCCTGTGGGCCACAGCATGCCGTAGGTCACCTCATTGCCCACCTGCACATAGTCGGGCGTGGCGCCGGCGGCCACCAGGGCTTGTAGCGACTGTCGGGTGTAGGCCTCTACCGAGTCGGCAATCTGGCTGGGGTCGGTGAGGCTGCTCCAGCGGCTGGGCATGGTCTGCGCGCTGGGGTCGGCCCAGGTGTCGCTGTAGTGGAAGTCGATCACCAGCTTCAGGCCGGCCTGCTTGATGCGCCGTCCCAGCGCTTTCACATAGGCCAGGTCTTGCACCACGCCCTCGCGCTGCTGCGAGGTGGGGGCCTTCGACGGGTCGACAAAGAGGCGCACGCGCATGGCGTTCCACCCCACGCTCTTGTAGTAGGCTATCATGTCGGTCACCTGGCCCGCGGTGCCGTAGTATTGGGCGCCGGCTGCCTCGTGGCGGGGCAGCATCGAGATGTCGCCGCCCACGAGTTTCACCTCGGCCGGGTCCTCATAGGTGCCCAGTATGATATTGATGGTGCTGGTGGCGTCGGTCACATTGATTGCGCCGTCGTGGTTCACGTCGCACACGGTGTCGTCGTAGCTGGCCGAGCCCAGTATCTTGTTGATGAGGGCGGTGACGTCGGTCACATTCACCGTGCTGTCGCCGTTGATGTCGCCCAGCGTGGCGGCGCTGGCGCCCACAGCCATGCAGGCGAGCAGGGCTGCGAGGGCAAGTCGTTGGATTGTTGTCATTGCTAGTCGCATCGAGTTATGATTGTCGGGTGCAAAGTTACCCCAATGTTTTGGATAAAGCAAATCTCGCAGAATTGCCGCCGTGGCAGCCGCTTCTGCGAGATTGTGTATGGATTTGAAGATATTGCGCCTTTTTATTCGGCAGCGAGGATGATGTTGACCAGCGCGGTCACGTCGGTCACATTGATCACGCCGTCGCCGTTGAGGTCGGCCACAGTGGTGTCGGGAGTCACGGTGCCCAGTATCATGTTGATCATGATGGTGGCGTCGGTCACATTCACCACGCCGTCGCCGTTCACATCGCCGGTGAGGGTGGTGCTCTTGTACTGGTCGGTGATGTCCTCCACCTCATATTTGTTGGTCTGCGTGGTCACCTTGAAGTAGGCGTCGCCGCCCACGCGGCGCACGTCGACCGTCTGGTGGTTGCCGGCGTCGGTGCCGCCCTGGCTGAACACGAAGTTCACATAGTAGTCCTTGCTCGTCTTGGTGTAGGTGCGATAGTAGAACTTGGTGCCTTTCACCGTCTTGGTGGCTGTGGCCTGGGTGCCGGGCCAGTTGCCGTCTTGCTGGGTGTTGTTGTTGCTGTCCCACGAGTAGTAGTACACGGCGCTCCAGTTGTTGGGGCTGGCGGTTGGGTCCTCGAGATACACGTTGAAGGTGTAGGGGGTGAACTCCTCGTCGGGAGCCTTGAAGGTATAGGTGCGGCTCACGATGCCGGTCACCTTGCCGTTGATGAGCATGCCGGCCTTGAGGGTGCAGGCCTTGTCGATTGTCACGGTCGAGCCGCTTTCCACCTGGGTGCTGCTGGCGGTGGGGTCGCTGCCGTCGGTGGTATACACCACCTTGGCGCCGTCGGTGGCACTCACGGCGGTGAGCCGTGCGTCGAAGGCGCTGCTATACTTGCCGCTAGCCTTGTCGATCCAAGCGGTCTCGGCAGTCTTCTCGAGGTAATACTTGTAGTGGTAGCCGCTTATGATCTCGGTGTATTGAGCCGAGGTCACTGTGCCTGCGCCAGGGCCCACGTCGACCATGAGGCCGCAATTGTTGCCTGCCACCTTCACAATGTAGTAGTTGGTGTTGCTGCGGAAGCGGCTGTAGGTGCTGGTGTTGGTGATGCCGGCGGCCTTGCGGGCGTCGATCATGCCCTTGATGTCTTGCTTATAGGCCTGCCAGTGCTTGAGAAACACGCAGGGGGTGCCAGGCATGGCCAGCAGGTAGGCGTTGGCGGCCAGCGTGTCTTTCTTGATGGGGTCTTGCTGGGCCGACGACGAGCGGTACTCGGTGTCGTGGTTCTCGATGAAGGTCACGGCATACTGGCGGTAGGTCGACTGCGAGGCCAGCGAGGTGGCTGCCAGCTTGGTCCAGTCGCCGTTGTTGGCAGCATCGCGCACGGTGTAGCGGAAGGGGAAGTCGAAGGCTGCGCTCTTGATCTCGCCGTCCACCTTGGTGCCGTTGATCCAGCTTGCCACGGTCGTGGCGTTGCCGTCCCAGTACTCGCCCACCGAGTAGGTGGGTGCCGCGGCGGCATTATACATGCCGGTGAACGAGCTCGAGTAGCCCTTGGTCATGTCGTAGCGGAAGCCCGAGTAGCCCAGGTCGTTGAGCAGGAAGCCCAGGTAGGCCTTCACGATGGTTTGCACATTGCTGCTCTTGTGGTCGAGGTCGCGCATGCCGTCCCAGTCCTCGCCGGTGTCGTTGTTGCTCGAGAGGGTCACGCCCTCTTTGGCGGCCTCGGTGGCTGTGGCGCCGCCGTCGTCGTTGGCGCATATGTCGGCCGCAGTCATCTTGTAGGTCACCCCGTTGTAGGTCTCGGTGGGGAAGGTGAACCAGTCGTTGGGCGTCTTGCGGTGGTTGATCACCACGTCGGCAATGGTGCCTATGCCCTTGCTCTTGAAGGTGGAGATGAGCGAGCGCAGCTGCTGCTCGGTGCCAAACGAGCTATTGTAGTTGCTAAACCAGTACAGGTCGTCGTAGCCCATCGACGTGCCGCTGCCGCAGTTGCCGCTTTGCGGTATCCACACCAGGCTGAAGTAGGGCGACAGCTCGTCGGCCTGCGCCTCGAGCGTGGGCCAGTAGGTGTCGTCGTAGGAGTCCCAATAGAAGCCTTGGAGCATCACGCCCCCGTAGTTTGCCGGCCATCCAGCGGCTGCCCAGGCCATCACAGGCAGCGCGGCCAGCGCTATAAGCATATAAATCTTGCGCATGTTGTGTTGAAATAAATTCGCTATGTGAGTTGTATGTTAAATTATCAGTTGGTTTCTCAGTTCGATTCACCACCTCAAAGTTACAACCAATTCTCACACTTTCAACCACTTCACCCCATCCAAAAACGCCACTTTCCCGTGCAATCGATTGCACATGAGCCCCCGCCCCCAGGCCCACAATTGCCGAGGCCCCCGCCGCCGCGCCAGCAAGCAGAATGGGTGAAATCCTCAAGTTTTCTGTTTTTCTAGACGCAATGCGTGCAACCTGTAGGGGCCGGTCTTGTGCCGGCCCACAACAATGTCGCAACCTATTTTATTGATAATGTTTGCCTTAGGAGTGTCGCACCCTCAAGATTGAAAAATAACAGACATTTCTATTTCATGCTCTAAAATTCTTGCAACGCTTCGATAGCATCTTCATTACCTTGGTCAGCTGCTTTTTGAAACCAATACTTGGCCCTGTCGAGGTCTTTTTCCACGCCATAGCCAAAGTAATAGCAAATGCCCAAAGTTAGCTGCGCCTTGTCATAACTTTGCTCAGCTGCTTTACGGAACCACTTCACTGCTATATTGTAATTTTTCTCTACTCCTAGCCCTTGATAATAGCAAACACCCAAATTGTATTGCGCCGGGACATAGCCCTGCTCAGCGGCTTTGCAGTACCACTGTACAGCCTCATTGCAATCTTGACCCACGCCTTGACCTACGGCATAATAATTGCCTAAGGAGTATTGTGCCCCAGCAAGTCCTTGCTCGGCCGCTTTTCGAATCCACTTTGCAGCTTCGTTGTAATCTTTCGCCACGCCTAGTCCTTGACCATAGCAATAGCCCAAATTGTATTGCGCCTGGACATAGCCCTGCTCGGCGGCTTTGCGGTACCACTGTACAGCCTCGCGTGCGTCTTGGTTCACACCCTTGCCTTTTTCGTAGCACACACCCAAGTTGCATTGGGCCTCGGCAAGGCCCTGCTCGGCAGGGTTGCGGAACCACTTCACTGCTTTGGTATAATCTTGAGCCACACCTTGGCCGTTAGCATAAAGCAATCCCAAATTGAATTGCGCTTCGGCTAGGCCTTGCACGGCAGCCTTACGATACCACATTACAGCCTCAGTGTAATCTCGGGTTAAGCCCTGTCCATTATAGTAGCACTCGCCTAAATAATATTGTGCATCGGCATTACCTTGCTCAGCAGCCTTGCAGAACCATGTCACGGCCTCGTTGTAATTCTGCGTCACGCCTTGGCCTTCGTAATAGCACAAGCCCAAAAGGATTTGTGCCTTGGCATAACCTTGTACCGCAGCCTTGCGATACCACTTCACAGCTTCAGTGTAATTCTGAGCCACGCCTTGTCCATTGTAATAGCAATAGCCCAAATTGAATTGTGCTTCGGCATCGCCCTGCTCGGCAGCTTGAGTGAAGCATTTCACGGCATTGGCGTAGTCTTTGTTGGCGTAGTACTCCTCGCCCTTGTCCACTTGGGCTGTGGCGGCCAGGCTGATGCACAGCGCGGCGAGCAACAAGCTGATTTTTATCCAGTTTCTCATTTCTATGGTTGTTTTTTGTTGACTTGTGTAAAGTTAGGCATAAATTTCGAGACAAAAAAAGATTTTTCAGCGCAATCGCAAAGGCATTGTGTTAATTAGAAGGATGGAACCGTAATTTGTGGGCCGGCACAAGACCGGCCCCTACAGGCGGATTACAACAGCATGCCGATGCTGAGGAATAATAGTTTTTCCTAATTATGTCCTAAAAATCTTTCAGTGCTTCAATGGCTTTTTCATTGCCTTGGTCGGCAGCTTTCTGAAACCAATACTTGGCCCTTTCAAGGTTTTTTTCTACGCCATAGCCAACGTAATAGCAGCCACCCAAAATGTATTGAGCTTCGGAAAAGCCTTGCTCAGCAGATTTGCTGTACCATTTCATTGCCTCTTTAGTGTCTTGTGCCACGCCTTGGCCTTTGTAATAGCAGCCACCCAAAATGAATTGAGCATTGGCAAGGCCTTGCTCAGCTGCTTTGTGAACCCACTTTACAGCCTCATTATAATCTAGGGTCACACCTTGGCCCTCGTGATAGCAAACCCCCAAATTGTATTGAGCAATGGCAAGGCCTTGCTCGGCACCTTTGCGAAACCATTTCACAGCCTCATTATAATTCTGAGCCACGCCTAGTCCTTGATAATAGCAAATGCTCAAACCGTACTGTGCCGTAGCACAGCCTTGCTCAGTAGCCTTGCGATACCAATTTACAGCTTCATTGTAATTCTGCTTCACGCCTTGCCCATTAAAATAGCAATTACCTAAGTTAATTTGAGCATCGGCAAGGCCTTGCTCAGCAGTCTTGCGAAACCACTTCACTGCTTCATAATAATCCTGCGCCACACCTTGGCCCTCGTGATAGCAAAAGCCCAAACTGAATTGTGCGCCTATGTTGCCTTGCTCAGCGGCTTTTTGATACCACTTCACGGCTTCTTTGTAATTTTGGGTTACGCCCCGTCCTTGATTGTAACAAATACCCAAACTGAATTGTGCTTGGGCGAGTCCTTGGTCAGCAGCCTCGCGAAACCACTTCACGGCTTTATCATAATTCTGCTCCACGCCTTGGCCATTATAATAACAAGCACCCAAGTTGAATTGTGCATCTATGTTGCCTTGTTCGGCCGCCTTGCGGTACCATTTCACAGCTTCATTGTGATTTTGAGTCACGCCCTTTCCTTGATCGTAACAAGCCCCCAAGTTTAATTGAGCCTCGGCATCACCCTGCTCGGCCGCCTTGCGGTACCATTTTACGGCCTCTTGAGGGTTTGAGTCTACCCCTTGCCCATTTTCATAGAGAGCGCCTAAACTGAATTGTGCGTTGACATCACCTTGTTCAGCAGCCTTGCGGTACCATTTCGAGGCCTCGTTGTAATTTTGGGCTACGCCTTCACCTTCTTGATAACAAAAGCCCAAAAAGTATTGTGCATCAGCTAAATTTTGCTCTGACGCTTTGTAAAACCACTTCACAGCCTCAGGGCGATTTATGGCTATGCCTGTGCCATAATAATAGCAAAGGCCTAATTTGAGTTGTGCTTTGGCATCTCCTTGTTCAGCGGCTCGGGTGAAGCACTTTATCGCATTAACATAATCGAATTTGTTGAAGTATTCCATGCCCTTGTCCACTTGGGCTGTGGCGGCCAGGCTGATGCAAAGCGCGGCGAGCAATAAGCTGATTTTCATCCAGTTTCTCATTTTTATGGTTGTTTTTGTTGCCTTGTGTAAAATTAGGCATAAATTTCAAAACAAGCAAGAAATCGCACCGCAATCGCAAAGCATTGCGTTAATTAAGAGGAATGAAACCATGTTTTGTGGGCCGGCACGAGACCGACCCTTACAGGTGGCTTTTGGCCGCGTGCGCCGCCGATGTTGAAGTTTAATGTTCTAGAATTTTTTCAGAGCTTCGGCGGCCTCCACAATACCTTGATCGGCAGCTTTTTTATACCAATACATGGCTCTGTAGAGGTCCTTTTCAACGCCCTCGCCATATTCATAAAAAACGCCCAATAAATACTGCGCATCTTCATCACCTTGCTCGGCCGCCTTGTGGAACCAACGCGCGGCTTCATGGGAGTTCTGTGCGACTCCTCGGCCCTTGAAATAGCAACCGCCCAAATGGAATTCTGCATTGACATTCCCTTGTTCGGCAGCCTTGCGGTACCACTCTACAGCTTTGCTATAGTCTTCTTCAACGCCATCGCCATTTGCATAAAGTGTTGCCAAAATATTTTGTGCCGGGGCATAGCCTTGTTCGGCAGCTTTGCGGTACCATTTAGCAGCCTCGCAAGTGTTCTTTGCTAATCCTTGCCCCTTTGCGTAGCAAGCGCCCAAATTGTATTGCGCAAGGGCAAAACCTTGCTCGGCAGACTTACGAAACCAATATACAGCCTCGCCATAGTCTTGAGCCACGCCTTGCCCAGTGTAATAGCAACCGCCCAAATTGTTTTGTGCATCGGCAAGACCTTGTTCGGCAGCCTTACTGTACCACATCACGGCCTCTTTGTCATTTTGCTCAACGCCGTCACCATTAGCATAACTAGCGCCCAACTGATATTGCGCCTTGGCATTTCCTTGCTCAGCAGCTCTGTAATACCATTTCACAGCCTCTCGAGAGTTTTTTGCTACCCCTATTCCATTGTCATAGAAATAACCCAAATAGTATTTTGACTCGATGGAATTTTGCTCAGCTGCTTTGCTGATCCACTTCACGGACTCATTGTAATTCTGGGCCACACCTAGACCACTAAAATAGCAAAGACCCAAAATGCATTGTGCGTCGACATCGCCCTGCTCGGCGGCTTGGGCGAAGCACTTCACGGCATTGGCGTAGTCTTTGTTGAAGTAGTATTCTATGCCCTTGTCCAATTGGGCCGTGGCGGCCAGGCTGATGCACAGCGCGGCAAGCAATAAGCTGATTTTTCTCCAGTTTCTCATTTTCATTGGTTTTTGTTTGTTCTATTGTTTGTAAAGTTAAGCATAAATTTCAAAAAAAATGAAATGCAAAGCAATTGCAAGCCTTGCATTTACACTTCAATATATCCACGTTGCCGTAGAGGGGAGGCGGTGCATCACTTGTGGTATATTTTGGCTTGTCTCATGATTGCGTTTCGGTTGATGGAGTTTTCTTTGCTGGGACGAGTTCGTAGTTGAAGAGGTCAAGCAGTTGGTTCACCTTGTCCATTCTCAGGGTGGGCTTGCCTTGCTCGAGATTTCGCACGAAGTTGAGGCCCACGCCCGATTTCATGGCGAGGTCTTCCTGCGTCAAACCTGCATTCTTGCGCAGGGCTTTGACTGTGGCTGAGAGTTTGGTTCGTTCCATTGCAATTATATCCTATCGGATGTAAAATAAATTGTGGTGTGGCAGTTTGTATGCGTTCGCATATAGTGAGTACCCGCGGAGCCCGTGCCGGGGCCTGTGCCGTGAGGCGCTTGAAATTTTTTGAGTGGTTATTTTTTTATTTCTAATTATTAATCGTATCTTTGCACCACGCATTTGTCTACTGACAAGAGCTGCCCGGATGGTGGAATCGGTAGACACGAGGGACTTAAAATCCCTTGGCCATTGCGGCTGTGTGGGTTCAAGTCCCACTCCGGGTACTGCTAAATGCTTGCAAATCATTGATTTACAAGCATTTTTTTTTAATGGCAAAAATTGCTTCTTTTTCGGCTCCTGTGGTTGGGTGAAATTGGCCCGTGCCTTGTGGGGAAACTGGTAGTCATGTTCAACAAGAAACACGCAGCGTGATTGATGCGCCTAAAAAAGGGGTGCGTCCCTCTCGGGCACACCCCCTTGACTTCATTTTCCATTATGTTGGGTTGCGCGATATGCGCTAGTAGGAAATGCAGGACTCACGCCCTATAAGTCTCACTTCACGATGATCGTGTAGTTGCCTGAACCTATCTCGCGGTTCAGTCCGCTGGTTTCCTGCTTGCCGAGTTTCAGCTTCTTGCCGTTGCAAGTCACCTTTTGGCCCTTGCTCACTGGGATGCGCAGGGTGGCGGTGGCATTGGCCGGAATGGCCACTGTGTAGATGGTGGCGCCGTCGCCATGGCGCTCCCAGCCGCTCACGATGGTGCCCTGCATGCTCTGATAGGTGGCGCGGGCATGGGTGAGGCCGCCGTTGTCGTCGGGCGAGGGCGCGATGATGAAGTGCTCAAAGGCGGGGGTCACATCGTCGCGGCAAATGCCGGCGGCGTGCTGGATGACCCAATTGGTAACCGAGCCAAAGGCATAGTGGTTAAACGAGTTCATCGAGTTGTTGCCGCCGAAGCCGGCCGTCTTGGTGTAGGAGTTGAGGCGTTCCCAAATGGTGGTGGCGCCTTGCTCCACGGGATAGAGCCACGACGGGAACTGCTTGTTGAGCAGCATGCGATAGGCCAGGTCGGTGCGGCCAACCTTGGTGAGCGCGTCGGCAATCCAGGCGGTGCCTATGAAGCCGGTCATGAGCGAATAGGCAGGATAGGTCTTGCCATCGTCGCCCAAACTGCGGCGGGTGACGGTGTTGACGAGTTGCGAGGCAATCTTGGGCTTCATGTCGTCGCCAGCGATGCCAAAGGAGAGCAGCAGGGTGTAGCTCGTCTGCGTGTCGATGTCGACGCCGCTGCGCTTGGGGCCGTTGGGGCCGAAAGGCGTCATCTTGATCTCGCCCAGGCCCGAGCCCACGGTCTTGCCCGTGGCGGGGTCTACATAGTGGGCCATGATGAACTGGGCGCGTTGCTCGCGGGCTTGTTTCCAGCGGGCAGCCTCGTCGGTCTTGCCCAGGGCGGTGGCAGCTTTCTCCATGATTGCGAGCTCATACACCAGGTAGGAGTCGAAGAGCAGCGAGTTGTCGTTCTTGCCCACCTCGAAGCCGAGCCAGTCGCCCAGGTCGCCCCAGCCGCCGGTGCCGGCATAGAAGCCTTGCTTCTTGTCGATGTAGTTGTTGAGCGAGCACTCGATGTAGCGCTTCATGGCGGGGTAGTGCTCCTCGAGGGCACGGCGGTCGCCATATTGTATCCAGCTTTGCCACGGCATGGCGATGCCCACGCTGCTCCACAGCGGGCCGCCGAAGCCGCCGCCTATTGGGGCGATGGAGGCAAAGGCGCCGTCGTCGAGCTGGGTGTCGCGCAGGGCGCGCAGGTGCTTGCGCAGGAAGGGAGCGCCCTGTATGAGATAGCTCATGGTGGGCGAGAACACGCTCAAGTCGCCGCTCCAGCCCATGCGCTCGTTGCGCTGCGGGCAGTCGGTGGGGATGGAGAACACGTTGGCCTTGGTCGACCACACGGTGTTGTGGAAGAGCTGGTTCACATCGTTGCTGCTGGTCTCGAGCTGGGTGGCAATGGGTGTGGCCGAAGTGAGCACGGTGGCTTGCACGTCGCTCAGCGCCAGCTCACTGGGAACGCCGGTGATCTCGATGTAGCGGAAGCCGTGATAGGTGCCGCGCGGGGCGAAGGTCTCGGCTGCGGCGCCACGGGCTATATACTCGTCTTGCTCCATGGCGGCGCGTTGGTTCTCCATCATCACCATGCCCACGTTGTCGCTGTATTCAGGCAGGTCGGGGTAGAGCACCTCGGCAAAGCGCATCTTCACCTTGGTGCCGCTCTTGAGGCCGCGGAAGGTGATGCGGGGCACGCCGGGCATGTTCTGGCCCATGTCGTAGATATACACGCCAGGACGCACCTGGGTGAGGCTCTGGGCGGTGAGCACCGTGTCTTGATGCACGGGATAGTCGTATTGCTGGCGCAGGGTCATGCTCGAGTAGTCGTCGGGACAAGGCCAGGTGAGCATGCCAGGATCAATCTGGTGGCTGATGGTGCCCTCCAGGTCTACGCGCTCGGCCTGCTGCCAGCGGCTGTCGTCGTAGCCGGCCGTGGCCCAGCCGCTCATCTCGCGGGTGGCGTCGTAGATCTCGCCCGCAAACATGCTGCCCAGCCTCACGGGGCCCTCGGTGGTGTATTTCCACGTGTCGGGCCGGCTCACCACCTGCTGGTGGCTGCCGTCGGCATAGGTGATGTCGAGCAGGAGCAAGAGCGACTGGCGGTCGCCGAAGTAGTTCCAGTTGAAGGCCGAGAACGTCTGGTTGCCGGTGTACCAGCCCTCATAGAGCTGTGCGCCCAGGGCATTCTGGCCCCCACGCATGAGCGAGGTCACGTCGAACACCTGGTACTGGTGGTACTTGTTGTACTGCGTGAGGCCGGGGCTCAGATACACGTCGCCGGCCACGGGCTGGCCGTTGAGCACCAGGTCGTAGGCACCGCGTGCGGTGGCATAGATGCGGGCACGGGCTATGGGCTTGCTCTGGGTGCTGAACTCGGTGCGCAGCGCGGGCAGGCCCTGGGCCTTGGGCGTGGCCAGGTAGAGATTGCCGCTGAGCGTGCCGGGAGTGGGCACAACGGCGAGCACATGGCGTGGCAAGCGGTAGTTGCGCACGATGAAGTCGCCAAACTGCGCTTTCTGGCCCTGGGCGGCATAGAAGCCCACGTCGGCCACCATGGGGAAGGCGATGAAGTCGCTGCCCACGCCCATGGGGTTGATGTGCAACTCGCCCTTCAGGGGCTTGCCGTCGATTTCGAGCTTGGTCGTGCCGCAATTGGCAATCACTTCAATCTTGTGGGCGGCATAGCGGTTGGCCTTGCTCACGAGGTCGGTGGGGATTTTCACCGTGGCCAGTGGCACGTCGGCACGGTCGGTCTTGGTGTAGCCCACGCGATAGATGCACACGGCAGCGCTGTCGCCAGCGTCGAGGCCGGTGGTGTTGAGCTCCACGAGCACGTAGCTCTCGTTCTTGCCGTTGGCGCGGCCCAGTATGTTCATGTTGGCATTCATGAGGCGCTCGTCGTTGGCGCCATATACCAGGGCGGCGCGGGTCGACTTGGTGGCCTTGTCGAGGGCAATGGTGCCCACAAGGCGGAACACGGGCAGATACTGGCTCTCAAAGGAGAGGCAGTTGTTCACAGCTTCGTCTGGCTTGCCGGCCACGGGCTTGTTGGCGGCTCCGCCTATCCATTGGGCGCCACCCCAGGCGGCATCGCGGTCGGTGGTCGAGAGCAGCGAGGTCTCGAAGCTTGATGTGGCCGTGGCCTGGCGCTTGTGGTTGTCCCACACGGTCACCGTCCACTTGTAGGGGGTGCAGGCACGCAGCGCCTGCCCCTGGTAGGCGATGCTGAAGTTGTCGCGCGAGGTGGTGCGGCCACTGTTCCACACGGTGTTGCCAGCCTCGTCGGTGACGACAATCTGGTAGGCAGTCTGCACCACGCCAGTGGTCTGGGCGTCGGCCAGCTGCCAGGCAAAGCGGGGCTGGGCCTCGTCGGTGAAGACGATGGTCTGCCCTGGTTGCGGCTGTTGATAGTCAACAGTGAGCTTGCTCAGTTGAAAGGATTGTTGAGCCTTGGCAGGAAGCAGTCCCACCAAGGTCAGCAATACACAGAATGAAAACCTATTCATCAATTGTTGTATTCATGTAGTTTACTTGTACTTCTTCACGCGGGCGTCGTTGATCACGCCCTTCCAGTTCAGGCCGAAGGCGAAGTCATACTTGTTGCCGTCGGCATCGGTATAAGGCGTCATGTCGCGAGGCACGTCCTCCTTTTGAGCCTCAACGGTCTTCATGTCGGCAGGCAGCTGGCAGGGCAGCAGGCCCGATGGCTCGCTCTTGCCCGACACCAGGTCGAAGAATGGCTGATAGCTGGTGCCGAAGCTGATGAGGATAGCGTCGGCATAGGGCTCAAACTCAGCGGGCACAAATGGGCGTGGAGCCGTCATAAACACCACCACGGGCTTCTTGGCCATAGCTTGCTTGGTGTCGATCACGAGCTTGAGGTCGTCGTAGTTGGCGGTCTTCACGGTCTTGCCCTTGTAGGTGCGATTGGTGAAGCTCTCCTTGGGGTCGCCGCCGGCGATGCTCACGTCGCGGGCAGTGGTAGCGGTGTAGTCGTTGTACTGCAGCGAGATGGGCACGTAGCCGTTGCCGCCCTGCTGGTCGCGGTCGGCAACCGAGTAGCCGGTGCCCGTCATGGGAGCCTGGATGGCTACGATGGCAAAGTCGGCCTCCTCGGGCTTATCGACCACGTCGTAGTACTTGGCCACCATCTTCAGGTCGATGGGGTTGTCCCAATAGTCCTTGGTAGCGTTGCCAAAGAAGTCGACCACGCTGGGGAAGTGGCGCTTGGGAATGTACACCTTCTTCTTGCCAGCGACGGGCAGCACGTTGGCGTGGTTCTTCACCATCACGAGCGACTTCACCTGAGCGTCGTAGCCAGCCTGGGCAAACTCCTTCTTGCCCACGGTAGCGCGCGACTCGGCTGGGTCGAGATAGGGATTCTCGAAGAGACCGGTGCGGAACATGGGGAGCAGCAGGCGGCGAGCCGACTCGCGTATGCGCTTGTTCCATGCAGCCTCGCCAAACTCCTGTCGGCCCATCTTGAAGGCTGCCAGCACGGGACCCTTGTCGTTGTTGCCGCCAAACTGGTCGACTCCAGCCTTGAGAATCTCGTAGTGGCGCTGGTCGACGGTGAGGTTTTCCACACCCCAGCACTTGCCGTCGAAACTCTCAATCTTGGCATTGTCGCCAGTCACCATCCAGTCGGTGCAAGCGATGCCGTCAAATTTATACTTGTTGCGCAGCAGGTCGGTCACGATATACTTGCTGAAGCTCTCGCCCACGTTCTTGCCCGATGGGTCTTGGCCCCACGACACGTTGTAGAATGTCATCACCGAGCCAGCGCTCTTGGTGCCGCCATTGAGCTTGAAGGCACCGTCGACAAAGGGCATGAGATGGGTGTTGAAGTTGTTGCCGGGATACACGGCATATTTGCCGTAGTTGTAGTGGCTGTCGCGGCCTGCCTCCACAGGGCCGCCGCCGGGCCAGTGCTTGGCCATGGCCACGACGCTCTCATAGCCCCAGCCGTCCTTTACCATCTTTTTGCCGGTCGAGGTCTGGAAGCCCTCGATATAGGCGCGGCCCATGTCGGTCACCAGCTTGGGATCCTCGCCAAAGGTGCCGGTGAAGCGAGTCCAGCGGGGCTCGGTGGCAACGTCGACTTGAGGAGAAAGGGCGGTGGTGAGACCCAGCGCGCGATACTCCTGGGCGCCGATGTGGCCGAAGTTCCTCACCAGGTCGGGGTCGAAGGTTGCAGCCAGGCCCAGAGCGGTGGGCCATTTCGAGATGTCGCCGCCGGCGCCGTAGTTGTACTCGGCGTTGGCCGAGGTCTCGTGGCGTGGGTCGGTGCTGTTGTTGGCGGGGATGCCGTGGTCGAGGCCTTCCACATAGGCCTGCAGCTCGTTGCTCCAGCGGGCAGCGGTCTCAGCGTCTTTCACCTTGGTCACCAGCACGGCGCGCAGGTGGTCGTCTTTGAGAAATTTCTTCTGCACATCGCTCAGCGTGTAGGCGGGCACGCCGCTCTCGGCAAATGGCTTGCCGTTGTAGGTCGATGCGCCGTAGCCCTGCGAGGGGGCAGGAATCTGCTGGTGAGCCGAGTAGAGCATCAGGCCGGCAATCTCCTCGTCGCTCAGCTGGGCCACGAGGTCGCGGGCGCGCTCGTCGTAGCTCAGTCGCCAGTCTTCATATTTGTCAAGTTTGCCGTTGCGGTTCAAGTCCTTGAATTTCTTGCCGTCGACCGTCAGAATTTTCACACCCGAGTTGGGGTTGTAGCCCAGTGTGGGGCCGGCCGATTGCGTTATGATAGCATACTGGCTCTTGTTCTGTGCCACGCCGTTTTTGGCTAAGCAGGTAGCAGCCAGGGCCACTGTTGCCAGAGGCAACATGAATAACATGATTTTCTTCATTGTTGTTGGTTTGGTTTAAATGTTTTGGTGATTTGATATGGATTTTACTTGCCCAGCAGTTGCATCTTGGCCTCGAGGTCGCCAAACATGAGGCGGCTGTCGATGTGGGTGTAGACGCGTATCAGGCGGCCGTTGTGGTTCAAGCCGTAGGAGCCGTCGTCGTTGATGGTTGGGCAACTCACGTATTGGTATTGCGACGACGAGGGGTCGGCCTCAAAGCCGCTCTGCAAGGCGGTGAGCAACACCAGGGGCGAGTCGCCCAGGATGTAGCACTCGCCCATGGGGATGCCGTATTTCTCGCAGGAGTTCACTGTGTTCATGAGCGACTCGAGCAGGAAGGCGCCCACCTTGCCATAGGGGGCAATCTTGGTGCGCACCTCGTCGAGGCCGTAGAGGCACTGGCGATACACGTCGCGGGGAACTTGCCAAATGCGCATTTTGCTCTGGTTAAACACCACTTGGCCGGCAGCGATGCTCAGGTTGAGGTTGTACTCCACCTTGGAGTAGCCTGGTGGGGGATAGCTGCCCACGCCCTGGTATTCCTGGCCGCCAATCCACACCACGACCACTTTGTCGTCGATGCTGGGGTCGATGAGGTGGGCGCAAGCCACATTGGTGAGGGCTGCGCCGCACAGCACATAGAGGGGCTTCTCGGGCGTGCACTGGCGGGCCTCGTCGACGATGGCCTGGGCGCCGGCCGAGCGTATGGGCTCGGTGGTCGACTTCAGACCGGTCTCGGCACCGGGCACCACTTTCACTTGTCCTTGCATGCCCATGAGCTCAAGCACCTTGTTGGCTTTCTCGCACGACTCGGTGGCTTGGTCGCTGCGGCTGGTGAAGCCGGCGTTGGGGGCCAGGTGGCCGCCCACGATGGCGCGCACGTCGCAGGTTTTGCACAACAGCTGGTGCACCAGTTGGAAGAGACCGTCGGGGTCGCCGCAGAAGTCGTTGTCGATCACGACTTTCACTTTCTTGGCTTGGGTCACGGCCGCTGGCTGCGGCTCTCTAGCCTGCTTCTTGCTCTTCTGTGCCATGGCGGGGAGCCCGCCCAGCAGGCACAGCATGATGACCACGAGGGTCAGTCTTAAGCGTTTCATAAAGTTTATTTTTTTAATCGTTAATTTTACTGTAATCATTGTGCGCAGGTAGCGCGTGAGGGATATCTCGGCATTGTCGGTAGCCTCAAGCACCATGTGTATGGTTTGGCCGGGCTTGGCATCCTGGGGTATCTTGTTTGCGTTTTTGTTTATTTACCTAGGATTTGGTCGATCACGCGGTAGGCGTTGTCGATATTGGCCTCGCTGCTCATGTAGGAGTTCTCGTCGAGCATGAGCACGCCTGGCACGGCTTGGCCGTTGCAGGGCTTCCACTCGGGCAGGCCCAGGCCATTGGGGTTGCCAGTCTTGATAAAGTTGGCGTAGTATTTCAGAAATACCTTTGAGGTGTTGTAGCAGCAGGGAGTCCAGTCGTACACACGGTTGGTGGGCAGGGTGCCCATCTCATACTCGATGTCGGCCGAGTGCACGGCGCCGGGCAGCAGAGGAGCCTTGGTGGCCGACTCGCGGGTGCCGCCAGCCAGCATGGCTTCCTTGTTCTCGCGCATGTCGGGGCGCGGGTGGGTGAAGCGGTAGCGATACACGGGCTTGGAGCTTGTGGCGCGCTGCATCTCGCTCCACTTCCAGGTGCTGTAGTCGATAAACATGGCGGCGCTCAGGTTGTTGCCAGGGGTTGAGTTGGCATCGGCATCGTTGTTGATGCCAAAAGCAGCCATCACCTCATCGGTGCGGTCGCCGTAGTAGGCCTTGGCCATCTCCTTGAGGGCGGCGCGGGTGGCAGGCTTGCCCTGCATGCGCCACATCACGGGAAACTCGAGATTGTTGCCGCCCACCAGCAGCGGCACTTGTGCCTGCTGGCCCTTGCGGTACACTTCCACTGGGCTCTCGGTGAAGAAGCGGCCGTCGACCACGTTGCCCCAGTGTATGCCGCCTTGCGAGCGCTTCAGAAGCTCCTCGGCCGAGAGGGCGCGCATCTCTTTGATGCTCTTGCAGCCCATCTTCTTCATGGTCTCAACGCCGGCTTTCTCGGCGTCGCTGAGCTTCATGATGTTTTTGGCAACGAGCACCGAGCCGCTCGAGCCCATGGCCTGGGCAATGAGGCCCTTGCTCATGGGCGATGCCATGAGGGCGCTCACCGAGCCCGAGCCGGCGCTCTCGCCCATGATGGTGATGTGGTCGGGGTCGCCGCCGAAGGCTGCGATGTTGTCTTTCACCCACTTGATGGCTGCGGCCTGGTCCATGTGGCCGTAGTTGCCCGAGCCCTTGTAGCTGGTCTCACTGGAGAGCTCGGGATTGGAGTAGAAGCCAAAGATGCCCTCGCGGTAGTTGGCCGTGATGCACACGATGCCCTCGTGGGCCATGATGTCGCCCGCATAGCGGGGCTCGCTGCCGCTGCCGGCAATCAGGCCGCCGCCGTTGAAGTAGATAAACACGGGCAGCTTGTCGGCGGCGCTCTTGGCAGGCGACCAAATGTTGAGATAGAGGCAGTCCTCGCTCATCTTCTTGGTGTTGAAAGCCATGTCGCCAAACACGTTGGTCTGCATGGGGTTGGGGCCAAACTCCTTGGCCTGGCGCACGCCCTCCCAGTTTTTCACAGGTTGAGGCTCCACCCAGCGCAGGTCGCCCACAGGCGGCTGTGCAAAGGGCACGCCCAGAAACACGTTGAGTCCCGATTGATAGGTGCCCTCGAGCACGCCGTTCTTGGTGGTCACGCGCGGATTTTGCTGTGCGATGGCGCATGCCGTGGTGAGCAATGCAGCCAGCAGAAAAATGATTTTTTTCATATATCGTGTCGTGTGATAAGGTCGTTTTTATTTATTTGAGCGTGGCCTCAAAGATTTCGCCGTATTGCTTGAGTCGCTGCTCGAGTTGGGCATCGGTCTGTTGTCCGCTCTCTACGCCTATGTGCATCACAGGAGGCACGGCTTGGCCGTTGGTAGGAGTCCACTCGGGCAGGCCCAGGCCATTGGGGTTGCCAGTCTTGATGAAGTTGGCAAAGAAGTCGATAAACACGTTGGATGCGGCATAGTCCTCGGGCTCCCAGTCGTAGACGCGGTTGGTGGGCAGGTTGCCCATCTCATACTCGATGTCGGCCGAGTGCACTGCTCCAGGCATGCGAGGAGCCTTCTTGGTCGACTCGCGGGTGCCGCCAGCCAGCATGGCCTCCTTGTTCTCGCGCATGTCGGGACGCGCGCGGGTGAAGAGATAGCGATACACGGGCTGCGAGCAGGTGGCGCGATGCATCTGGCTCCACTTCCAGGTGGGGTAGACCACAAACATGGCGCTGCTCAGCCAGTTGCCGCCGTCTTTAAGCACGTCGGCATCGCTGTTGATGCCGAAGATGTTCACCACCTCGCCGGCCTTGTCGCCAAAGGTTGGGGCGATGGCAGCCTTCACATTCTCTACTGTGGGTGCCTTGCCGCCCAGTCGCCACATCATGGGGAACTCGCAGTTGTTGAAGCCCACCAGCAGCGGCACTTGGGCTTGCTGGCCCTTGGCATAGGTCTCATTGGGGTCCTCGACCATGAAGTGGCCGTCGATCACCACCGGCACACTGGTCATGTGGGCTTTCTTGGTGAGCTCGGTTGCGTCCATGGCGCGCATCTCCTTGATGCTTTTGCATCCTATTTTCTTCATCAGCTCCTCGCCAGCTTTCTCGGCCTCTTTCAGCGTGAGCACCTTAGAGCCCACCACAGCGGCGCTCGAGCCCATGGCCTGGGCAAAATTGCCCTTGCTCAGTGGCGATACCATCTGGGCGCTCACCGAGCGCGAGCCAGCGCTCTCACCCATGATGGTGATGCGGTTGGGGTCGCCGCCAAAGGCTGCGATGTTGTCCTTCACCCACTTGATGGCAGCTGCCTGGTCCATGTAGCCGTAGTTGCCCGAGCCCTTGTAGCTGCTCTCCTTGGAGAGGTCCTTGTGGGCAAAGAAGCCGAAGATGCCCTCGCGGTAGTTGGCCGTGATGGTGACGATGCCCTTGCGGGCCAGCACAGCGCCGTCGTAGCGGGGCTCGCTGCCACTGCCGGTGGTGAGGCCGCCGCCGTTGAAGTAGATAAACACGGGCAACTTCTCATTGAAGTTCTTGGCAGGCGACCAAATGTTGAGGTAGAGGCAGTCCTCGCTCATCTTCTTGGTGTTGAAAGCCATGTCGCCATACAGGTCTTCTTGCATGGGGTTGGGACCGTAGTCCTTGGCCTGGCGCACGCCTTGCCAGCCCTTGAGGGGCTGTGGCTCTACCCAGCGCAGGTTGCCCACAGGCGGTTGAGCGTAGGGGACGCCCAGAAACACGTTGAGCCCCGACTTGTAGAGGCCTTCAAGGGCTCCATATTGCGTGTTGACACGTGGATTGTGCTGTGCACTGGCACATGCGGCGATCAGGATTGCTGCCAGCAGGCACAGGTATTTGCTTATTTGTTTCATCGTTTTTGATTGGAATTTAAGTTTTTGAAATTGAAAAAAGCTGTGTCAAGGGTATTGACGGGCTGAATTTTTCCCCTCATCCTTTTGGCACAGCCTCGTTGTTTATGTCGATTGTGTGAGATTACTTGCCAGAGCGCACGACTTGGTCGACAACACGGTAAGCGTCGTCCCACTCAGCTTTCTTGAGCACGGGATTCACGTCGATGTAGAGCACATTGCCCGACACGTCGCCGTTGCAGGGCTTCCACTCGGGCAGGCCCAGACCGTTGGGGTTGCCAGTCTTTACAAAGTTGGCAGTGTACTTCAGAAAGAGGGTAGAAGTGGTGGTGCAGCAGGGCGTCCAGTCGTATATGCGGTTGGTAGCCAGAGTGCCCATCTGATACTCAATGTCGGCCGAGTGCACAGCGCCAGGCAGCAGTGGAGCCTTCTTTTCGGCATCCTTGGTGCCGCCAGCCAGCATGGCCTCTTTGGCCACGCGCTGCTCGGGACGTGGATGGCAGAAGAGGTAGCGATACACGGGCTGCTTGTCGGTCTTGCTTTCCATCTCGAGCCATTTCCAGGTGCCGTAGTCGATGAAGAGCACGCTGGCCAGCTTGTTTCCAGGCTCGCCGTTCACATCATCGTCGGTATAGATGCGGAAGGCCTTGAGCACTTTGTCGGCGTTCTCCTCGCCATATTTCTGGGCAGCCCACTCTCTTGCCATTGCCACGGTGCCTCGCTTGCCAGCCAGACGCCACATCACGGGGAACTCCAGGTTGTTGCCGCCGATGAACATGGGCACTTGGGCCTGCTCACCCTTGGCATAGATGTCGTAGATGGGCTCGGGCATAAACTTGCCGTCGACCACCAGTTTAGGCATGCCACTCACGTGAGCCTTCTTCAGGAGCTCCTCGGCGGGCATGGCGCGCATCTCCTTGATGCTCTTGCAGCCCAGCTTCTTCATCACCTCGGCACCCTCTTTCTCGGCTTCCTTCAGCGATTGGGTGTCCTTGCTGTCGAGCCACGAGCCGCTTGAGCCCATGCCGCGCGCAATGTTGTTGCGGCTCATGGGCGAGGCGCACAGGGCGCTCGTCGAGTAGGAGCCGGCCGACTCACCCTCGATGGTGATGCGGTTGGGGTCGCCGCCAAAGGCTGCGATGTTGTCTTTCACCCATTGTATGGCAGCTGCCTGGTCCATGTAGCCGTAGTTGCCCGAACCCTTGTAGCTGGTCTCTTTGGAGAGCTCCTTGTTGGCATAGCAGCCAAAGATGTCCATGCGGTAGTTGGCAGTGATTGCGATGATGCCCTCATGTGCCAGGGCGTCGCCAGCGTAGCGAGGCTCGCTGCCGCTGCCGGCCATGAAGCCGCCGCCATTGAAGTAGATAAACACAGGGAGATTGTCGCTAGCGCTCTTGGCAGGCGACCAGATGTTGAGGTAGAGGCAGTCCTCGCTCATCTTCTTGGTGCCGAAAGCCATGTCGCCAAACACAGGCTCCTGCATGGGGTTAGGACCATATTCCTTGGCCTCGCGCACGCCTTGCCAGGCCTTCACAGGCTGTGGAGCCACCCAGCGCAGGTCGCCCACAGGGGGCTGTGCGAAAGGCACGCCCAGGAAGATGCAGAGTCCTTGTTCGTATTTTCCCTCGAGCACACCATTTTTGGTGGTCACGCGGGGATTTTGTGCTACTGCGCTTGCTGCCATGAGCACGACAGCGAGCAGTGTGAGAATTCTGTTGAAACGAGTCATATATATAGATAGAAAATTAATCTTTTTGGTTTGATGTAGTGTTATGCTTAATTCTTCTTGATAGAAAAAAGGGCTCCATTTGCAATTCGTCTGCCAGCCGTGACTGGCAAGGCGTGATGGCCACGCCCATTACAAGTGGGGCCCTTTTTATTGTTAAAGAGACTGATTAGAAGTCGATGTGAGCCGAGAACTCAACAGTGAACGGACGGATGTAGGTGCCGGCCATTGCATAGTTCTTGTAAGCCGAGACATCCTCGAGCAGGTCGGCAGCGCCGATCGAACCGCTGGCACCCTTGGTGTTGAAGAGGTTCACGAGGTTCACGTCGAAGCCCAGGTGCTGGTTGTGCTGGTAGTGCAGGCCAGCGAAGGTCTCCCAGCGTCCGTTGAAGTAGAGGGTGTTGGTCTTGTTGATGTATTGCTTGCTCTGATAGCGGAAGCTGCCCCAGATGCGTAATTTCCAGAACGAGTAGCTAGGATCGAGCTCGATGATAGTCTTGCTCACGCCAGTGGTCACATTGTCGGTGAAGTCGTAGGTGTGGCTGGTGCCGTCGCTGAAGGTTGGGGTCATCGTGAAGTTCTTGTACTTAGGATCTTGCAGAGTGAGCAGGCCGTGGAACGAAAAGCCCTTGAAAGGAGTGAGCACAACGTCGGTGGTCCACCCGATGGTCTGCACGTCGTTGGTGATAGGCAGAGTCACAACGTCCGATGGGTTGTTGGGATTGGTGAACTGAGTGCGGCTCTTGTAGTTGCTCTGGCTGATGAAGGTGCCTTGCGACTGGAGTTTCATCCAGGGAGTGTTCCAGTAGATGCCCAGGCCGGCATAGTGAATGTTGACAGCGTCGAGGATAGGCATGTAGGGGCCAGCGAAGTCTTGCGAATTGGGGTGTTGCATGGCGTAAACATATTCGCCCAGGAAGCCGCCACCTTGCCACAGGTTGTAGTGGAAGTTGACAAATGCGGCGGGGTTTACCCAGTGCTTGCTGAAGCGGGTCTTGGTGCCCTTGTTGTAGCTCCAGTTCATGGTGCGTATGTTCTCGGGATATGTGGCCTCTTTGTCGGTTGCGTTGAGGAAAGCCATAGCGTCCTTGCCACCCACGTTGTAGATTTCCAGACGTGCGCCATACTCGAGTTTGAAGCGCTGAGTGGCGTTCCAAGAGTCAGAAGCATAGAGGGCAAACTTGGTCTCGTGAGAGTCGTAGTACTCAGCACCAGTGTTGGCTGCAAATTCCATCTTGCCGAAGCGGTTCAGCCACACGGGGTCTTTCTCCATGGTGTGAGCATACACGCCAGTAGAGGCCTCGATACCTTGACGGTTCCACCAGATGTTGGCACCCAGGCGCCAGCTGTGGTTGCCTGCCAGGCCAGTGAGCTCGGCAGTGGTGAGCCAGTCGCGCTCAAAGCCGATGTCGTGCAGTGCGAAGCGGCCGTTGTAAGCGCCAGTGAACACCTCACCTGCCTTGTGGCCGTTGTAGTCGTAGGCATAGGTCAGGCCGTCGGCAGCAGTTGCCACGCCAGTACCTGCCAGAGCAAGCATGACCATTCTCGAGCGAGAGAAGTTGATCTTGCTGCTGATGTCGAGCTTCATGCCGTTGAGGAATTGATACTTGAAGTTGGCGGTCACAGCTTGGTTGTGAGCAAACACCTCCTTGCTGCGGGTATAGGTGTACTCCTTGCCGTCCATCACGTTGAGATAGGTGATGAAGCCATGAGCGGGCAGGAAGCCGTCGTGACCCAGGTCGAAGTCGTTGTACTTCTTCACACTGCCGTCGCCCACATAGATGAATGGGCCGTAGCTGTCGCCCAAGCCGCGGTTGCTGGCATAGCGATAGAAGATGTTGAACTCACCGCGGTTGTCGTCCCAGCGCTTGGTGAGGGTAGCCTTGAATTGCTTGGCGTCGTTAGAGTAGCGGGTATCGGCCAGCTTGTTGGTTCCAGGGTCTAAATTGGTGTAAGCACCCAGTGAGTAGAACCAGCCCTTGCCCAGTGGGCCGGCCACGTTCAGGTCGTAACGTTGCAGGCCGTAGGTGTTGGTGGTGAAGCCTGCGTGGGCCTCAAATTTGTTGCCGCCCTTGCGCGAGGTCGACAGCACGGTGTAGTTGACAGCGCCGGTAGTGATGGCGCTCTCGCTCAACGAGCGCAGGCCGCCGCCAGCGTGAGAGGTCGACATAAACCAGTAGTTGTAGGGCAGGCAAGGCCACACGTTGTAGGAGATATTCATGTTATCCTCCTGAATGGTAGCCGACAGGCTCGAGGGCAGACCGATAGAGATCTGACGGGGTTGGTTGTCCGACGATGCGTTAAGCAGCACGTTGCGGTTCTTTACCTCCTTGGAGTTGGAAGCCGAGGTATCGGTCTTGGCCACGTCTTGTGCCGAAGCACTCATGCCCGAGGCGAGCAGTAAAGCACCTGCGATAATGAATTGATAGGTTTTCATCTAAAATGTTTATTTGTATTTGTGAATAGATTTTTTCTCTTTTGTTTTATCTTTCTCCGCCCCCTTAAGCGTGGGGGAGGAGAAAGAATGTATATATTATATTGGTAATGTTTGTGCTTGTTTAATCCAAGATAGGATTATTTCTGGGTGAGAAGGTCGAGTTTCTGCTTGGGAGCCAGCACGTTGCTCACTTTCTTCTTGGCGCTCTTGAGCTTGAGTGTTGCAGTGCCCTTGATGTCGCGGCTCGAAGCGCCCACCTTGAAGGTGTAGGTGCCGGCGTCGGCCACCCAAGCGCTCTGCTTGGTGACGAACGAGGCGAGCTGAATCTTGTCGATGCTCATGGTGAGCGTCTCGCTCTCGCCAGGCTGCAGGTTGCGGGTCTTGGCGAAGGCCTTGAGCTCCTGGGCGGGTTTCTCCACGCTGCCCTTGGGAGCGGTTACGTAGCACTCGGCCACTTCCTTGCCGGCGCGGTTGCCGTTGTTGGTCACAGTCACGGTCACAGTCACGGTGTTGCCGTTGTCGACGGCCTTGACATTGCTGTAGGCAAAGGTGGTGTAGGACAGACCGTAGCCGAAGGGGTAGGACACATTCTTGTTGAAGGTGTCGTAGTAGCGATAGCCCACATAGATGTCTTCGTCGTAGTCGGTGTAGCCCACATTCTTCACGTCGGCCATCTTAGAGGCATCGCCTGTCATGTTGTTGATATCGTAGCCCGAGGTGTTGGCGGGGAAGTTTACGGTAGAGGGATCGTCCTCAACCTTCACAGGCCAGGTCATCGAGAGCTTGCCCGAGGGAGTAGCCTTGCCGCTGAGCAGGTCGGTGATGGAGTTGCCAATCTCTTGGCCACTTTGCCAGGGCACGAGGATTGCGTCGGGCTCGTCTTTCCACGAGGCTGTCTCGATGGCGCCACCTATGTTGAGCACCACCACTACCTTCTTGCCAGCCCGATGATAGGCGTCGCACACCTTCTTGATCAGGTCTTTCTCGTTCTGCTCCAGGTTGTACTGGGCGATGGTGCGGTCTTGGCCCTCACCCGAGATGCGGTGCAGGGTGATCACGGCGATGTCGTTTTGCTTCACATCGTTGGCATCGATGTTGATGTCTTTCTCGCTGGGGAGCGTGGGCACGCGCAGCTCCAGTGGACCTGGCTTGGGATTCTTCTTATAGTAGTCGTTCACATAGCCGGTGTACTCGTTGATGAGGGTCTCATCCACGTTGTAGCCAGCGGTGCGCAAGCCTTCGACGAGCGAGATGGTGTAGGCGCGGTTCACGTTGCCCGAGCCAGTGCCGCCAGCCACGAGGTCGTAGCTGCCGCAGCCATAGAGGGCCACATTCTTCACATTACCAGTGAAAGGCAGGCCGCCGTTGTTCTTCAGCAGCACGGCACCCTCGGCAGCGCTGTTGCGGGTGATTTGTGCATGAGCGGTGAGGTCGGGGTGGTTGCTGTATTTCTGGCCGGCGAAGCGCTTGGTCTTAACCACAAGCTCAAGCACGCGGCGCACGCATGCGTCGAGGTCTTTCTCCTTCAGTTGGCCGTTCTTCACAGCCTCTACAATGGCTTTGCTGTCGGCCTCCGAACCTGGCTCGATGAGGTCGTTGCCAGCTTTGATGTTGGCAGGACGATCACTCTTGCCGCCACGGTGCACGGGGTCCATGCCACCAAACCAGTCGGTCATCACCAGGCCTTTGAAGCCCCAGTCGTTGCGCAGAATGGCGGTGAGCAGGTCGTAGCTCTCGCTGGTGAGCGTGCCGTTCACGAGGTTGTAGGACGACATCACGGTCCAGGGCTGAGCCTTCTCGATGGCAATCTCAAAGTTCTTCAGGTAGAGCTCACGCGCGGCGCGCTGGCTCACGCGGGCGTCGTTGCCCATGCGCTGGGTCTCCTGGTTGTTGAAGGCGAAGTGCTTGATCGAGGTGCCCACGCCTTGGCTCTGAATGCCATTAATATAGGCAGCTGCAATGTTGCCCGAGAGCACGGGATCCTCGCTGTAGTACTCAAAGTTGCGGCCGCACAGGGGGTTGCGCATCAGGCACACACCGGGCGAAAGCATCACCTCCACGCCATAGTCCGAAGCCTCTTGACCTATGGCTTGACCCACCTGAGCGACGAGGGTGGGGTTCCATGTGCAGGCCAGGGCAGTGCCGATGGGGAAGTGGGTAGCATAATACTTGTTGTGGTCATAGTTGCGCTCAGGGTTGATGCGCACGCCCGCAGGGCCATCAGAGAGTACGATGGAAGGAATGCCGAGACGGGGAATCGAGGCTGTCGTGCCGGCAGCTCCGGGTACGAGGCTCGATGATGAGCCTATCACTGGGCTGGCGCTGAAACCGCCCATGCCAGTGCCCACTACAAGAGTGGCTTTTTCTTCAAGAGTCATGGCTCCTAACACTTGGTCGATGTTGTCGGCTCGCAATTGAGGAGCCGGCTGTGCAAATGTTGTTGATGCAATAGCGGCTGCAAGTGCCACTAAGGAGAACAATTTTTTTCTCATTGCTTTATTATTGGTTATCGTTAATGTTATGAATTCGCTTCCATTAATATCGTCGCGGGCCTGTTTTCGGCAGGCAGGGCTTTTTCCCGTTTTGCATGGCAAAATTACGCAATCGATTGCACGGCCGCAACACATGATTTTGAGCATGAAGCCTAAAGTAAATTTGTCTGAATTATAAAATTCTAATTAATAGCGCATTACATATATATCTAAGTAGATTGTGAAGTAATAGATGTGGCCATTTGGTGTAAATGTTTTCTACTACAAAACCTCACAAAAATATATTTGTTGTTTTACTTGTATAAGTGTGCAAAAAAAAATATCTTTGCACAAAACCTTCGATGTAAGATGAGATTCCTTCTAACCATAATTCTAAGTATATGTGTGATCGGCCTTCAAGCGCGTAGTTATCGCCCTGGCACTCTCGATGAGCTCGACAGGACAATCGACAGCAGCGAAATCTACGTCAAGCAGCGTCAGGCCAAAATCAACAGGCTGAAGGGGAACTTGCGTGCTGTGGTGGGCAACACCGACCGCTATCTCACCTGCAAGCAGATTGCTGAGTGCTACATCAAGTTTGACAGCGACTCTGCGCTATACTACTTCAAGCAATGTGAGAAACAGGGAGTGAATGCCAAAAACCTGCTGTGGCAGCAGGAGGCGCTCATCTACCAAGCCTTTGTGCTCGCCGACCGTGGCGACTTCATGCGCGCCCTCGTCATTCTCAACAAGGTGGGGCCTATCGAGACAGTGCCGCCCGAGTTGAAACCAAAATATGCCAAGGCTGCCATGATGCGCGTTTTGACCTACATCTCCCTCCCGAAATACACCGGAAATGCCGATTCGGCCTATCAGCAGGCCTGGCACACCTATCAGCCCTATCTCGACCGCAACGATGTGTACTACGAGCTGTTCCGCTTTGAGCAACTCGATGCCAAAGAGCGACATGCCGAAATCGACATGCTCAGGCAGCGCCTCAACCGGGTGTCTCCTTATAGCTACGATGCCGCCATTCTTGAACTCATGTGGGCCTTCACGCTATATGGCAACGGCGACAAGTTGGGCGCTCTGCCACACTTCATACGCTCGGCCATTGCCGATATTCACAATTCCAACCACTCGTCGTCGTCAATCATCTATGTGGCCAATATCATGCTTGAGGCTGGCAAAGACGCTGGCCGTGTGAACCGCTACCTGAGTGTGGGCATCGACAATGTGGCGCGGTACAGCGATGTGGGCCGCAGTATCGACCTGCTACACTTGATGCAGAAGTCGAGCACCGATTTCCTGGCACGCTACAACAGGCGCATGCTGGCCTTGGAAATAGGCCTGGGCGTGGTGGCGGTAGCCTTCATCATCTTGATGGTGTGGTCGCGCCGCCGCATGCGCCGTAGCACTCAGGCGCTGAAGCAAGTGAGCAGCCAGGTCGACAGGCTGAGTCACATGCGGGTTGAGAACCGTCAGCTGGCCGAGAGCAACCGCCACTTGAGCGGGCAGGTGGAGTCGCTCACCCAACGCCTGCTGCGACTCAAGATGCTGCCTGCCCAGACGCTTATGATTGCTGGTGCCATGGTCAATAACCTGCAGAAGACTAAAAAGACACTGGGCCAGCTTATTGTGGCCAAGAGTTATACCCAGGCACACCGACTTGCCACCTCGCAATTGCTCAAAGACGACACTGCCGACCGCGTGCACTCAGCATTCGACAAAATGATGCTCATGCTCTATCCCGACTTTCCCGAGCGCTTCAACGCCCTGCTCAAGCCCGAGGCCCGCGTGGCGGTAAGCAATGGCAAGCTCACGCCCGAAATGCGCATCTATGCCCTCATTGCCCTGGGTGTGACCGACAGCGTGACCATCGCCGAGGTGTTGCAATACTCGCCGCAGACTATCTACAACTATCGCCTGAGGGCACGCCGCGCTACGTTGCAGCCCAACTTCCCCCTTTCCGACTATGTGGCGTCGATGTATGCCGACAAGCGCCAATCTCCTGAGCAACAGGAGAAATGAGCGCCCTGTCGCCCACGCTCCAATCATTCTCCCCATCCTCAACCTTGGGCACGCCAGCTGAGCCCCGGCGCACTCCCTATACATGTGCTGGTACAAAAAATTAAAAAATATCATAATTATTTTGGATTGTAAGATATTTATTCTACATTTGCAGTCGAAAAGGGAATGTGATGACTGATTATGCATTTCTTTATTCAGTTTTAAGATTACGTGATAAGAATGAAATATATTGACGCATATATCGCATGGTGGCGTTGCCCATGATTGATGAAATCGTGAGCATGTCATTTCTCTCTTGTGCGTCATAAATAAAAAAAAATTACACATCAACGCTTCTACAAGGCCTGCCGCGGTTTCGCTTGGCAGGTCTTTTTTTTTACATGCAACAAAACAATCAACACAAAGATATACATCATGGATAAGAAATCATTTTTAGTTGACAAGGAGGGCTACTACGGCAAGTTTGGCGGAGCCTATGTGCCCGAGATACTCTATGCCACGGTCGAGGCGCTGCGCAGTCAATACCTCGAGATACTCGAGAGCAAGGAGTTTCAAGATGAGTACTACGCGCTGTTGCGCGACTACGTGGGCCGCCCCTCGCCACTCTATTATGCCCGCCGCATGAGCCAGAAGTACGGCTGCCAGCTCTACCTCAAGCGCGAGGACCTGAACCACACCGGCGCTCACAAGATCAACAATACGATAGGCCAGATACTGCTCGCCAAGAAGATGGGCAAGAAGCGCATCATCGCCGAGACCGGCGCGGGTCAGCATGGCGTGGCCACCGCCACCGTGTGCGCCTTGATGGACATGCCCTGTGTGATTTATCAGGGAGCCCTCGACGTGGAGCGCCAGCACACCAATGTGGAGCGCATGAAGATGCTCGGTGCCACCGTGGTGCCCGTCTACACCGGCAACCACACCCTCAAGGACGCCACCAACGAGGCCATACGCGACTGGTGCTGCCACCCGGCCGACACCTTCTACATCATAGGCTCTACCGTGGGGCCGCACCCATATCCCGACCTGGTGGCACGGCTGCAAAGCATCATCAGCAAGGAAATCAAGGTGCAACTGCAAGAGAAGATAGGGCGTGACTACCCCGACTACCTCATGGCCTGCGTGGGCGGCGGCAGCAACGCGGCCGGCACCATCTACCACTATATCGACGACGAGCGCGTGAAAATCGTGCTCGCCGAGGCTGGCGGCAAGGGCGTGGACAGCGGCTACACCGCCGCCACCATCCACGCCGGTCGCCTGGGCATCTTGCACGGCAGCAAGACCCTGGTGATGCAGACCCCCGACGGCCAAATCATGGAGGCCACCACCATCTCGGCCGGCCTCGACTATCCCGGCATAGGCCCCATGCACGCCAATCTGGCCACCGAGCACCGTGCCACTGTCTATGCCATCAACGACGACGAGGCCATACGCGCCGGCTACGAGCTCACCCGCATGGAGGGCATCATCCCCGCCATCGAGAGCGCCCACGCCATCGCCGCCCTGGGCAAGGTGCACTTCAAGCCCACCGACGTGGTCGTGCTCACCGTGAGCGGCCGCGGCGACAAGGACGTGGAAACTTATCTTAACAACAAGCTATTGGCAGGAGAATATGGAAACTTCTAAATACAACTACACCACAGCCACGCGCACCATTCTGGCCGACCTCTACACCCCGGTGGCCATCTACATGCGACTGCGCGACCTCTATCCCAAGAGCGCTCTCATGGAGAGCAGCGACTACCACAGCCAAGACAACAGCCGCTCCTTCTTCGGCATCCACCCGCTGGCCAGCGTGGCCATCGACCACGGCGAGGCCATCCTCACCATGCCCGACGGCACTGTGGAGCGCCACCCCGTGACCGACCGCTACCCTGTGGAGCGTGCCCTGGGCGACTTCATTGCCGCCTTCCACGTCGAGGGCGAGGGCAAAGACTATTGCGGCCTGTATGGCTACACGTCGTTCAACGCTGTGCGCTACTTTGAGCACATCGACGTGAAAGACGAGACCCAGGAGCGCAACGATGCCCCCGACATCTACTATATCCTGTATAAAGACGTCATCGTCTTTGACCACTACAACAACCAGCTCACCCTCGTCGAGATGCTTGCCCCGGGCGAGAGTGACCACCTCGACACCCTGCTCAAGGCGGTGAACCGCACCAGCGTGGCTGCCTACGGCTTCCACCCCGTGGGCCCTGTCACCTCGACCCTCACCGACGACGAGCACCGCGCCAACGTGCGCCGCTGCGTGCAGCACTGCAAGCGTGGCGACGTGTTTCAAATCGTGATCTCGCGCCGCTTCATCCAGCACTACGAGGGCGACGACCTCAAGCTCTACCGCGCCCTGCGCAGCATCAATCCCTCGCCCTACCTGTTCTACTTCGACTTCGGCGGCTTCCGCATCTTCGGTTCGTCGCCCGAGACTCACTGCCGCATCGAGGGCAACAAGGCCTATATCGACCCCATAGCCGGCACCACCAAGCGCACCGGCGACCCCGAGGCCGACCGGCGCAACGCCGAGTTCCTGCGCACCGACCCCAAGGAGAACGCCGAGCATGTGATGCTCGTCGACCTCGCCCGCAACGATTTGAGCCGCAACTGCCACGATGTGAAAGTCGACTTCTACAAGGATATGCAATACTACAGCCACGTCATTCATCTGGTGTCGCGCGTGAGCGGCACCCTCGACTCTGGCACCGACAAGATCAAGGCCTTTATCGACACCTTCCCGGCCGGTACCCTCTCGGGCGCCCCCAAGGTGCGCGCCATGCAGCTCATCAGCGAGATGGAGCCCCACAACCGCGGCGCCTATGGCGGCTGCATAGGCTTCATAGGCCTCAACGGCGACCTCAACCAGGCCATCGTGATACGCACCTTCATCAGCCGCAACAACACCCTGTGGTTCCAGGCCGGCAGCGGCGTGGTGGCCAAGAGCAACGACAACTATGAGTTGCAAGAGGTCAACAGCAAACTCGGCGCCCTGGACAAGGCCATCAAGCTCGCCGAGCACATGTGAATCCCATCTCGATTTTGAAAATAAAAAAAACACAGCACAGTCATGAATATAGTAATCATCGACAACTACGACTCCTTCACCTACAACCTGGCCCACCTGGTGCGCGCGCTGGGCGCCCAGGTCACGGTGTTGCGCAACGATAAATTCCAGCTGGCCGACCTCGCCGGCTACGACAAAATCATCTTGAGCCCCGGGCCAGGCATTCCCGACGAGGCCGGCCTGCTCAAGCAGGTGATCGGCACCTACGCCCCCAGCAAGCCCATGCTGGGCGTGTGCCTGGGCCACCAGGCCATGGGCGAGGTGTTTGGCGCCACGCTCGAGAACCTCGACGAGGTGTTTCACGGCGTGTCGACCCCTGGCACACTCATCGGCAACGACTACATCTTCGACGGGCTGCCCGGCCGCATCGACATGGGCCGCTACCACTCGTGGGTGGTATCGCGCAAGGGCTTCCCACGCGAGCTCGAAATCACCGCCCTGAGCGACGAGAACCAGATCATGGGCCTCAAGCACCGCCGCTACGACATGCATGGCATCCAGTTCCACCCCGAGAGCGTGCTCACCCCGCAGGGCGGCAAAATCGTAGAGAATTTCTTGAAACATTAATTTTTTTTTGTCAAAACATTAAAACACAACACGATATGAACACCAAAGACACTTTGCAACGGCTCATCGCCGGTGATACACTCTCGAGCCAGGAGGCTCACGACATTGTGGTGGAAATCACCAAGCAGTCGATTCCCGACATGCAGATAGGCGCCATCCTCACGGCCATACAGATGCGCGGCGCCACGGTCGACGAGATTGTGGGCTTCCGCGAGGGCATACTCGAGACTGGCGTGCCAGCCCGGCTCAACGCGGGCAACTACATCGACGTGGTGGGCACTGGCGGCGACCAGAAGAACACCTTCAACATCTCTACCTGTGCCTGCTTTGTGATTGCAGGCGCAGGCTACAAGGTGGCCAAGCACGGCAACTACGCAGCCACCTCGGTGAGCGGCGCCAGCGACGTGATCGAGGGCCATGGCGTGAAGTTCACGGCCGACCTCGACCGGCTCAACCACTCGATCGACGAGTGCGGCTTCGTCTACCTGCACGCCCAGCTCTTTGCCCGCGCCATGAAGTTTGTGGCCCCCATCCGCAAGGCGTTGCAGTTCCCCACCATCTTCAATCTGCTGGGTCCCCTCGTCAACCCCTCGCAGCCCAAGTATCAGCTGCTGGGCGTTGCCAACCTCGACCAGATGCGGCTCTACAGCAGCGTCTACAAGAAGATTGGCATCAACTACGGCATCGTCAACAGCATCGACGGCTACGACGAAATCTCGCTCACCGGCGACTTCAAGGTCACTACCAACGATGTGGAGCGCCTCTACACCCCGGCCGACTTGGGCATGCACGTGGCCAATCCTGTGAACCTGCGCGGCGGCAACAGCAAGCGCGACGCTGTGAAAATCTTCGACAGCGTGTTGCGAGGCACTGCCAATGAGGACCAGAAGAATGTGGTGCTCGCCAATGCCGCCTATGCCATAGGCGTGATAGAGCCCCACATGAGCATTGCCGACACCGTGGCCATCGCCCGCGAGAGCCTCGAGAGCGGCAAGGCCTACCAGGTGCTGAAGAAATTTGTGGAACTCAACTCGTGATTCCAGGGGGAGAAAAAAGCTTATGAAAGACGTTCTTGAAGAAATTGTGGCGCACAAGCGCCTGGAGGTGGCTGCCCTCAAGGCGGCGACACCCCTGGGCGAGCTTGCCGGCAGGGTAGAGCCCTTGCTGGCCACGCCGGTGCCCTCGATGCGGCAGGCGCTGCGCGAGTCGCGCAGCGGCATCATCGCCGAGTTTAAGCGCAAGAGCCCTTCGCGAGGCTGGATACACGCCGACGCCCAGCCCGAGCAGGTGACGCCCCTCTACGAGCGATATGGCGCTGCGGCATTGAGCATCCTCACCGATGAGAAGTACTTCGGCGGCAACGACGACTTCGTCGTGCGCACGCACCAGCTGGGCGTGAAGTTGCCCATTCTTTACAAGAATTTTGTGATCGACGAGTACCAGCTCTATCAGGCACGTCTGTGCGGGGCCTCGGCCGTGCTGCTCATTGCCGCCGACCTGAGCCTCGACGAGTGCCGCACGCTGCTGGGCAAGTCCCACGAGCTGGGCCTCGAGGTGCTGCTCGAGATGCACGGCGAGCGCGACCTGGACTATGCCGCCCTCGAGCCCGACATGTGCGGCATCAACAACCGCAACCTGGGCACCTTTGTGACCGATGTGCACAACAGCTTTGCGATGGCCGAGCGACTGCCCCGCGAGGCGGTGAAGGTGAGCGAGAGCGGCATAAGCGACCCTGCTGTGGTGCGCCAGCTGTGCGATGCGGGCTACTGTGGCTTCTTGATAGGCGAGCGGTTTATGAGCCGCGACAATCCAGGTGTGGCATTAAGAGAATTTATCGAGGCGTTATGATGAAGATTAAAGTGTGTGGAATGCGCGACCCCGCCAATGTGGCGCAAGTGGCAGCTCTGGGTATCGACATGATGGGTTTCATCTTCTATGGCAAGTCGCCCCGGTGCGTGACGAGCCCGGTGCCCCTGCCGCAGGGTGGCGTCGAGGCAGTGGGCGTCTTTGTCGATGAGCAACCGGCCACGGTGGCCCGCATTGCCCGCGAGTGCGGGCTCGATGTGGTGCAGCTGCACGGCGGCGAGCCTGCCAGCGACATCGACGAGGTCAAGCGCCTTGTCCCGCGGGTGCGGGTGATCAAGGCCATCAGTGTCAAGGAGCCCGGCGACGTGATGCGCTGCAAGCCCTATGAGGGCAAGGCCGACTGCCTGCTCTTCGACACCAAGTGCCCCGGCAAGGGTGGCAGCGGTGTGAAGTTTGACTGGACCGTGCTCAACCAGTACCAGGGCGTCACCCCCTTCCTGCTGAGCGGCGGCATTGGCCCCGGCGACGTGGATCGTGTGCGTGCCTTTCACCACCCGTGCTGCGTGGGCATCGACCTCAACTCCCGCTTCGAGGTGGTCCCTGGCTTGAAAGACGTGGCGCTGCTCAAGAGATTTATCAACGAAATTAGAAACAAGAAATAAGAGAGAAAGAGATATGAACCGTATAAATGAGTTATTTGCAAACCGAGGCGACAAGAAATTGCTGTCGCTCTACTTCTGTGCCGGCGCTCCCACACTCGAGAGCACGGCCAGCGTGATACTTGCCATGCAGCGGCGTGGCATAGCCATGATTGAAGTGGGCATCCCCTTCAGCGACCCCATGGCCGACGGCCCCGTGATACAGAGCGCCGCCACCCGCGCCTTGCGCAACGGGCAGACGCTGAGCCACATCTTTGAGCAACTCAAGGCCATTAAGGATGATGTGCACATTCCCCTCGTGCTCATGGGCTACCTGAATGTGGCCATGCAATATGGGCTGGAGCGCTACTTCAAGAGCTGCGTGGAGTGCGGCGTGAGCGGCACCATCCTGCCCGACTTGCCCTTTAAGGACTACTTGGAGACGGTGAAGCCCATTGCCGACCGCTACGACGTGCGCGTGATCATGCTCATCACCCCCGAGACCAGCGAGGAGCGCATCCGTTTTATCGACGAGCACACCGATGGCTTTATCTACATGGTGTCGTCGGCCTCGATCACCGGTGCGCAGAAGAGCTTCGACGAGGCCAAGCGTGCCTATTTTGAGCGCATCAACGCCATGCAGCTGCACAACCCGCGCATGATAGGCTTTGGCATCAGCAACAAGCAGACCCTCGAGAGCGCCCAAGCCAATGCCGCCGGCGCTATCATAGGCAGCAAGTTTGTGTCGCTGCTCGACGCCACTGCCGACCCCGATCAGGCCCTCGACCAGCTCATGGCCGCCCTGCAGTCGTAGCTATGACGCACAGCGGCCACTAGTTCAGCCAGTTGCTGAGCTTGCTCTTGAGTTTGTCTTTGTACTCGTGGTATTTTTCTTTGGCTTTGGCCTTGACTTTCTGATAGGTGGCGTTTTTCTTCTTGGTACTGATGGGCACAATCTTGTCGGGCATGCCGTTGCCATAGTTGGCCTCTATTTCGGGAATTACCCGCTCTATGGTCTCAATGCGCTTCTTGTCGCTTGGGTGGTCGCTCAAGAGGGCCGGGACGTGGACCTGGCTTTGAGCCTGCATTTTCTTCCAGAAGGGCACGGCCTCGTTGGGGTCGTAGCCAGCCACGGTGCTCAAGATGAGGCCTATCACGTCGGCCTCGCTTTCCTGCTTGCGCTCGGCCGGCAGCAACACGCCATAGTTCACGCCCACGTTGTAGGCAACATTGGCGGCCGTGGAGCCCCCTATCAGGTCAACAGCAATCGCGCCAATCGAGGCCAGCACGGCTTTCTCGTTGGATTTATAGGCATGCTCCATGATCACGTGAGCCACCTCGTGGCCCACGACGGCGGCCAGCTGGTCGGCATTGGAGCATAGCGGCATGAGGCCGGTGTATACCACCACGTTGCCGTCGGGCGTGCAATAGGCGTTTATCTCGTCGCTTTTCTCTAGGGTGAAAGTCCAGTTGTATCGCGAGGCGCTCTTGCCCGTGGCAGTCTTGAGGTACTGGTCGGCGGCATTGGTGATTTTGCGTGCCACTTCCCTCAGGAGCTGGCGCTCCTCGCTGCGGCTGCGCTGCGTGAGGGAGAGGTCGACGTCGTCGTCGGTGCTTTCTTCGCTTTCGGCGTCGGCCGTCGATTGCTCTTCGGCGGCGCTGGTTTCCTCTTCCTCGTCGGGCCAGCCGTAGCTGTCGCTTTCCTCGCCGCTGGCCGACGCTTCTTCACTGTATTCGCTCTCATCGCTTTGCGAGGTGCCCGAGCCCGAACCGCACCCCACAGTGGTGAGCATCAATGCGGTTAACAGGGCAAGGAAAATGGTGGTTTTTTTCATTATGTGCTATTGTTAAATGATTGCCTCTGAGTGCAAAGTTAAAAGAAATGCACTTAAATGCAAAACAATCACCACAATTTTATTTCACGCTCTACACGCAATCTTCGATACTGCCGATGTGGTGAGAATAATTTGGTTTTGCGCTCGACTTGCAGTAACTTTGCACCCGCAAAATCAAAAAACGTATATCTATTTTTTTAGCACGCAATATGGACTTGAAGTTGAGTTACGACAGAGGGGGAGGGGAGTTCTCCAAGAAATTGTATCTGGAAACCTATGGCTGCCAGATGAATGTGGCCGACAGCGAGGTGGTGGCCTCGGTGATGAAAATGGCTGGCTACGACACGACCAAGAGCCTCGACGAGGCCGACGCCATCTTTATCAACACCTGCTCGGTGCGCGACAATGCCGAGCAACGCATCTTTGCCCGCCTCAACCAGCTCAACGCCCTGCGCCGCCAGCGCCAGCGCCGCTTGCTCGTGGGCGTGATAGGCTGCATGGCCGAGCGACTGAAGGAAGTGCTCATCACAAAATACGACGTCGACATCGTTGCCGGCCCCGATGCCTACTTGCAGTTGCCTCACCTCACTGCCAGCGCCGAGACGGGCCACAAGGCCATCGACACCGAGCTCTCTACCACCGAGACCTATCGCGATGTGATACCCACCCGCGTGGGCAGCAACAAGGTGAGCGGCTTCATCTCAATCATGCGCGGTTGCAACAACTTCTGCACCTATTGCATCGTGCCCTACACCCGTGGCCGCGAGCGCAGCCGCGAGCCACAGAGCATACTCAACGAGCTCCACGACTTGCAAGCCAAGGGCTTCAAGGAAGTGACCCTGCTGGGCCAGAATGTGAACTCCTACTGCTACAAGCCCCAGGATGGCGGCGAGCCAGTAGACTTCGCCCAGCTGCTGAGCATTGTGGCCGAGGCTGCCCCCGGGATGCGCGTGCGCTTCACCACCAGCAACCCCGAGGACTTGAGCGACGCCATCATCGCCGCCATGGCCAGCCACGACAATATATGCAACCACATCCACCTGCCGGTGCAGAGCGGCAGCAACAAGATATTGAAGCTCATGAACCGCAAGTACACCCGCGAGTGGTATCTCGACCGCATCAAGAAGATACGCGAGGCCATGCCCGACTGTGCCATCTCGAGCGACATGTTCACCGGCTTCCACGACGAGACCGAGGAGGACTTCCAAGAGACCTTGAGCCTGATGCGCGAGGTGGGCTACGACTCGGCCTTCATGTTCAAGTATAGCGAGCGCCCCGGCACCTTTGCCGCCAAGCATTTGCCCGACAATGTGCCCGAGCCTGTGAAAATCGACCGCCTCAATCGCATGATTGCCCTGCAAAACGAGCTTTCGCAGTGCAGCAACCGGCGCGATGTGGGCAAGACCGTAGAAGTGCTGGTCGAGGGCTACAGCAAGCGCAGCCACGACGACATGTATGGCCGCACGCCGCAAGACAAGGTGGTGGTGTTCCCTGCCGGCGACACCCACGTGGGCGACCTGGTGCACTGCGTGGTAGAGCGCGCCACCAGCGCCACGCTCATAGGCCACCGCGTGTAGCAAGCGATGCCCCTCGTTGAGGAGGGGCATCACATCGTTGTTAAAATCTTGCCAGTTAGAAAAATTTACTTTTTCAGGATATAGTTGACGAGACTCGTCACGTCGCTGGTGTCGATGGTGCTGTCGCCGTTGATGTCGCCAGCGGTCACGAGGTCGCTGTTGCCAATGATCATGCCCACCAGGTAGGCCACGTCGGTCACATTGGTCACGCCGTCGCCGTTGAGGTCTCCCTTCAGCGGCTCGGGCTCGGGATCAGATGGAATCTCGGCAATGTTGTCGAAATAGTTCCAGTAGAGGGTCTCTTTGTAGGTGTCGACGCATCCCTTGGGCACAAGCAGGTTAGCGTAGAGGAAGCGCCAGGTCATGTTGTAAGCGTCCAATTGCTTGATGTCTCTCATCATTGCGTTTTCGGGCAGCGGGCATGGCGTGGTTGAGAGAGAAGTGATGCTGGTACCACTAAAAGTGGCGTGGTAGTAACGGTAGAAAGCCATATCTCCAATCGAGACAATGCTGGCAGGCAGTGTGAGAACGATATCTTCGTAGGAAAAATCGAAAACTTCGTAGGAAAAATCGAAAATATTTCCAGTAGAATCTTTAAGACCCTCGTAGTAGAAAGTGTAGGGCGGTATGATTTTGGTGCCCTCGGGCAACTTGTAGGCCAAGGAATAATAACTTGCACCCCACAATATTGAGTCTAGCACGATGCCTCGTCCCATGGGGTAGGCCACAATGGTGGCCGTGTCGGGCGTGAAGAGTGCCGAGTCAATTGTGATGTAGCTACGGTTGGCTGGGTCGACGGTGAACTGTGTCATGCGACAGCAGTTGCTGAATGCTGCGGTGCCTATGTGCCGCACCTTGCTGTTGACAGTCATGGCGCGCAGACTGCTGCAGCCGAAAAACGCCTGGTCGCCTATGACCTCGGGGTTGAAAGCGCCTGCGATGTCGGTTAGACGCCAGCAGCCCTGGAAGGCGCTGGAGTCGATGCAGGCCACCGAGGCGGGAATGGTGATGCGGTGCAGCGTGTCGGTGCTGGCAAAGGCGCCTTTGCCTATCGCCCGTGTGCCTTGCGGAATGAGGTCGGGCTCATGGGTGGCGACGAGGCCTCTAGGATAGTCGACAAGCGTGTCGCCTGCGGCGTTGAAGAGGATGCCGTCGATGCTGCGGTAGTGCGTGTTGCCGCTCCCGACCTGTATGTTGGTCAGGCTTTTGCAGCCCTCAAATGCCATGACGCCTATTTTCTCCACACTGCTGGGTATCGTGATCGACTGCAACGATGCGCAACCCGAGAAAGCCTGGTTGCCAATGCTTTTCACCCCGTTGCCCAGGTCGACTGTCGTGAGTTGGCGGCAGCCATAAAACGCCTGGTCGCCTATGGTCTTTACCGACGCCGGTATGGTGATTTTTTCCAGGTAATAGCCGTTGTACTTGGTGGGACTACGCCGGTCCACATAGAAAGCGTTGCTTTGAATGCCCACCACACGATACACCTTGCCTTGGTAGATCACGTTGGATGGCACATTGCAGATAAAAGACGAAGTCCATTCCTTGGTTAATCCCGAAAATAAGACCGAAGTGGAGTCGACATATTTGTATCTTACTTCATTTACTGTGAAATATTCCCTTGCGCCCTGTGCAGGCAGCGCCCATTGTGCCAGCAGCCCAATGGCTAAAAATAGCGTATAGAAAAATCGTTTCATATTGCCCGAAATTGAAAGAAGGTTGACTTGAGTTATATCGAACAAAGATAGATAAATAAAGTTGAAAAAGCAACGGCTCCCCAGTGATTTTTTCTTCTTACCAACCGAAGATGTTGCGCAACAGCCACCAGGCCATGATGACCACAAACACAGTCCAAACCACGCCCACCGAGTTGATGGCTGCGTCAAATCGGGGGTAGCGCCGCCGCAGGGCCATGCCCGCCAGGAGCAGGATGATAAAGGGAATCGACACCAGGAGCAGGGCGTTGTAGTGCCACGCCGCGGCAAGGTCGCCGCTCAGCAGGGCATGGATGGCACGCTGGCTGCCGCAGCCGGGGCACTTGTAGCCGGTGAGCATGAGGAACGGGCACTTTGGAAACAGCGCCGAACTCGACGGGTCGAATGCATAATAGATGACGGCAACGCATGCCAGCACGATTGCCAGAATGATGAGATACAGGATTTTGCGCTTCATCTTAGTTTACTGCCAGGAGTTGCACCAAGAGCGCAAATGGCATGGAAACGACGCCTAAAACGATAGAGATGATGCAGCACCAGGCACTCCAGTCGCTGTACTTCTTGGCCTGGGCATAGTTGCCCTCGCGGTATTTCGACTTCACTTGGATGCTGAATACGAGACCTATCACGGCTGGAATCCAGCAGCACAGCACGATGCACACGATCGACCACACCAAGTTGGTGGGCGGGCACTCGGGCACTGGCGTGGCGGGCATCATGGGAGCGCTGGCATATTGCGGCGGCGTGGGAGCTTGCTGAAAGGCGGGCTGCTGGAAGGCTGGGGCGGGCTCATCGTTGAGCTCGGCTGGCGGCGCTGGCGGAGTGGCTGCATGAGGCTGCTCCTCGGGCTCGCTAGGTTGCTCTTGCTCAGGCTGCTCAGCTTCGGGCTCCTGCTCGGGTTGTTCCTCGGGCTCGCTGGGTTGCTCGGCTTCGGGCTCAGATGGCTCGGGCTGCTCCTGGGTTTCGGCAGGTTGCTCGGGCTCGGGTGGCACGGGGGTAGCGGCTGCTTGGGCTGCGGCCACGATGTCGCTCAACTCGGGCACCTCGTCGATGCGCTGCCAGTCGGCCATGCCGCTGCGCCACACATAGGTGTTCTTGACGTCGATGGTCATTGCTTTAAGCTCGTCGATGGTGAGTGGCCCGCTTTGGATGCCGTTTTGATTTACCCAGTATCGTTGCATAGAAGTTCCTCCCGTGTTTGTTTTGTTTCAAATAACAAAGATAGTGCAAAAATGGAAACTATCGCAAAGTTGTGAAGAAAAATCGAAATTTTGCCCCGAAAAGCGCAAATTTCCTTTTTTTATCGCTATCTTTGTATTTCACAAGATTATTGTGGGATACACATATCGATATGGACAAGTTACCAGTATTAGCGATAATATCGCCTTGCTATAATGAGGAGGAGGTGCTGCCCAGCACCACCCAGCGGCTTGTGGCTCTGCTCGACGACATGGTGCAACGGGGCCAAGTGGCTCAGGAGAGCCGCATTGTGTATGTCGACGACGGCAGCCGCGACCGCACGTGGGAGCTCATCGAGCAATACACCCAGGGCGGAAAGGTGGTGGGCGTGAAGCTGGCCGGCAACTCGGGCCACCAGAACGCGCTCATGGCCGGCATGCAATCGGTCGTTGACTGGGCCGACGCGCAAATCACCATCGATGCCGACCTGCAAGACGACATCGCGGTGATACCGGCCATGGTGCGTGACTATGCCCAAGAGGGGTGCGACATCGTGTACGGCGTGCGCCGCGAGCGCAAGACCGACACGTGGTTTAAGCGCACCACAGCGCAGGGCTTCTACAAGTTTATGCACCACTTGGGCGTGAAGACGGTGTATAACCACGCCGACTTCCGCCTGATGAGCCGCCGTGCCACCCGGCAGTTGCTCAACTACCGCGAGCGCAACCTCTTCTTGCGCGGTATTGTGCCCTTGATAGGCTACAAGACGGCGATGGAATACTACGACCGCGCCGAGCGCACCGCCGGCGAGAGCAAGTACCCGCTGAGCAAGATGCTCAACTTTGCCATCGACGGCATCACCTCGTTCAGCATTCGGCCTGTGCGCTTGGTGCTGGGCTTGGGCGGTGTGTTCATGCTCATCGCGCTGGTGATGCTCGTCTATGTGCTCGTGTCCTATTTCTCGGGCCGGGCCGTGAGCGGCTGGGCCTCGATGATACTCTCGATATGGTTTGTGGGCGGCTGTGTGCTGGTGGGCCTAGGCATCGTGGGCGAGTATATCGGCAAGATCTATATCGAGGTCAAGGACCGCCCGCGCTACAATATTGAAAAAATCATCAAGAAATAACTGTTTGCTTCTATGGAGAAATTCATGACACTCAGCCTCAATTCGTTGAAAAAGAATTGGAAGGTCTTTGTCACACTCATGCTCTTTGCCACGATTGCCGTGTTTCTGGTCTCGCCCGACAGCTACACCCACGACCTGTACCAGCGCAACAACTCGGCGTGGTTCTTCATGTGCGGCAAGGCGTGGATGTGTGGCATGACGCCCTACGTCGACTTCAGCGACTCCAAGGGGCCGCTGCTGTGGCTCATCTATGGTGTGGGCTACTTGCTGAGTCACTACAACTATGTGGGGGTGATGTGGATCACGTGCGTGTTCTACTCGGTGACCTACCTTTTTGCCTACAAGACGGCCTTCATCTTCCTCAAGGACAAGCGCCAGTCGCTGCTGTGCGCCGTGGTGATGACGCTATTCTTCTTCAACGCGATATATCACCGCGAGATCAAGACCGAGGACTTTGCTCAGCCCTTCATGATGGGCTCGATCTACTACACGTGCTGCCTGCTCTATGGCGAGGCGGTGGAGCGCCACCGCTGGGTCATCACCAAGGCCATGCTGTGGCTGGGTTTGAGCTTTGGTGCCACCTTCTTGATGAAATACAACATTGCCGCCATCACCGGCGTCTTTGCCATCTACTCGTGGGTGGTGATCAAGCGCGACGGCTACAACCTGTGGAAGGCGCTGGGCCTCTATGTGGCCGGCGTTGCCGTGGTGTGGATTCCCTTCCTCATCTACTTCTTGATAGCGGGCAACCTGGGCGCATTCTGCTTTGAGTATTTTGTGAATGTGTTTCACACGGTGGGCGCTCTGGGCACCTCGGGCAACGGTGTGTTCGACGGCATCTTCAACAAGTTTGTGACCAATGCCTTTGCCATCACGATGCAGTGCATCGCCACGCTGGCTCCTATGGTGGTGATCTACATGAAGCGCTACCGCTCGTTCCCCTTTGTGGCCTTTGTGGTGAGTGCCATCATCAACATGGCCAATGGCACGCTGCTCTACTATTTCAACAGCTCCAATGGCTTGATCATCTTTGGCGTGATTGCCCTCATCCTGCTCGTGCGCAGCTATGAGCATCACCGCTGGCCGCGCTATGCCGCCCTGGTCATCAGCCTCTTCATCTTGTTCTTGATCACAATCAACAATAACGACCGCGGCGGCAACTATTTCACCCAGAACGGAATACGCCGCAGCAATTTCTACTACTACGCCACCATCATGGACCAGGTGCCCAACCCCACGATCATCTACTACAACTGCATGCCCAACCCCGAGTTTGGCGTGTGCAACAACGCGCTGCCAGGTTGCAAGTACTGGGCGCTGCAGTCGGGTGCCACACCGGCCATGAAGCAGGAGCAGAACGCTGCCGTTGCCAGCAAGAAGGCCGATTTCATCGCAGTGAGCCAGGGCGACATCGCCTCGATCAACAAGGTGGCTGCCCTGGGCTACTACCCCTACCGGCACAACTCGGGCGACAACAAGTTTGTGCTCTTCAGCAAGAAGAAGGTGAAGGCGCCGTCCTACACCATCAATGTGCCCAACCACATCGTCTTCCTCAAGAAGCACTTCACCACGCAGCTCGCCTTCAGCTGCGACACCGTGCCCACGTGGTATTAAAGATTTTGATATAAAAAAAAACTTGACTCATCAAGTCATTACAATACGAGAAAAAGAATATGAAGAAAACTATCCTAACTTGTGCTCTGGTAGCTGCCGCGGCTGTGGCCGCCTCGGCTGCCTCGAGCAACGATGCCCCATTGTGGTTGCGCTATGCCAAGATTTCGCCCAATGGGCAAGAGATTGCATTCTGCTACAAGGGTGACATCTACAAGGTGCCCGTGGGCGGTGGCCAGGCCACGCAGCTCACCACCCAGTCGTCCTATGAGAGCAACCCCATCTGGTCGCCCGACGGCAGCCAGATTGCCTTTGCCAGCGACCGCAAGGGCAACTTCGACGTCTATGTGATGCCCTCGCAGGGCGGCACGCCCAAGCAGCTCACATTCAACTCGGCCAGCGAGATACCCTCGGCCTTCTCGGCCGACGGCAAGTATGTGCTCTTCGAGGCTGCGATTCAGGACCCGGCTTCAAGTGCCATGTTCCCCTCGTCGCGCCTGCCCGAGCTCTACAAGGTGCCGGTGAGCGGCGGCCGCTTCAGCCAGGTGCTGGGCACGCCAGCCCAGGAGCTGGCAGTCGACAAGGGCGGCAAGTTTTTCCTCTATCAGGACCAGAAGGGCTATGAGGACCCGCTGCGCAAGCATCACACCTCGAGCATCACGCGCGATATATGGCGCTACGACATCAAGAGCGGCAAGCACGTGAACCTCACCAACCGTGCCGGCGAAGACCGCACGCCCGTGCTCAGCCCCGACGGCAACACCGTGTATTTCCTGAGCGAGCGCAACGGCGGCTCGTTCAATGTGTGGAAGTTCCCGCTCAGCAATCCCTCGCAGGCCACCCAGGTGTCGCAATTCAAGACCAACCCGGTGCGCTTCCTCTCGATGGCTAGCGACGGCACGCTGTGCTACACCTACGACGGCGAGATCTATACCCAGCGCGATGGCGGCAAGGCCACTAAGGTGAACGTCTCGCTCTTCCACGACGACGGCGACTCGATAAGCAAGATCACCTATACCCGTGGCGCTACCAGTGCCGCTGTTTCGCCCGATGGCAAGCAGGTGGCCTTTGTGGTGCGCGGCGAGGTGTTTGTGACCTCGGTCGAGTACAACACTACCAAGCAAATCACCAACACTCCCGAGGGCGAGAAAGACGTGTGCTGGGGCCCCGACAACCGCACGCTCGTATACTCGAGCGAGCGCGGCGACCACTGGCAGCTCTACAAGGCCACGATAGCCCGCAAGGAAGATCCCAACTTCCCCAACGCCACCCTCATCAAGGAGGAAATCCTGATTCCCAGCAATACCGACCGCTCGCAACCCGAGTTCTCGCCCGATGGCAAGAAGCTGGCCTTTGTCGAGGACGGCGAGCGCCTGATGGTGATGGACGTCAAGACCAAGGCCGTGCATCAGGTGACCGATGGCTCGCAATGGTATGGCACCGAGGGTGACCTGGGCTACAGCTGGTCGCCCGACAGCAAGTGGATCGCACTCGAGTTCATTGGCAACGGCCGCGACCCCTATTCCGACATAGGCATCGTGAGCGTCGATGGCGGCAAGATCACCAATATCACCCAGAGCGCCTATATCAACCACAGCCCCAAGTGGGTGCTCGACGGCGGCGCCATCATGTTCCAGAGCAACCGCTACGGCCTGCGCAGCCAGGCATCGTGGGGCTCGCAGGACGACGTGCTGCTGGCCTTCGTCAACGAGGAGGCCTACGACCGCTACCGCCTCGACAAGGAGAACTACGAGCTGCTGCAAGACGCCGAGAAGGCTGCCAAGAAGGAGGCTGAGAAGAAAGAGGCCGACAAGAAGGACAGCAAGAAGAAAGACGACAAGAAGAAAGCCGATGAGAAGAAGGACGAGCCGGCCAAGGACATCGTGGTTGAGCTCGACAAGATACACGACCGCATCGTGCGCGTGACGCCCAACTCGAGCGACCTGGCTGGCGCCGCCATCACCAAGGACGGCAGCACGCTCTACTACCTCTCGCGCTTTGAGAAAGGCTATGACCTGTGGAAGATGGACCTGCGCAAGCGCAGCACCAGCTTGCTCAACAAGATGGGTGCCGGCTGGGCAGCCATCGAGACCGACAAGGAAGGCAAGAACTTCTACATCCTGGGCAGCGGCACCATGCAGAAGCTGGCTAGCGACAAGCTCACTCCCATCACCTATAGCGCCACGGTGAAGATGAACACCGCCAGGGAGCGCGCCTATATGTTTGAGCGCGTGCACCGCGAGGTGGCCCATCGCTTCTACAACAAGAATATGCACGGCTGCGACTGGGACGGCACTGTGGCTCACTACCGCAAGTTCCTGCCCCACATCACCAACAACTACGACTTCTCCAACCTGCTGAGCGAGACGCTGGGCGAGCTCAACTGCTCGCACTCGGGTGGCCGCTACTATCCCGACAGCCGCGGCGAGGCCACTGGCAACCTGGGCCTGCTCTACGACACCCACTACACTGGCGAGGGCCTGAAGGTGGCCGAGGTGGTGGAATATGGACCGCTCGACCGCGCCAAGTCGCAGGTGCGCCCCGGCACCATCATCGAGGCAATCAACGGCGAGAAAATTACTCCCGAGAATGACTATACCCAGCTGCTCGCCGGCCAAACCGGCAAGAAGGTGCTCATCTCGTGCCGCCATAACGGCAACTCCTGGCAAGAGGTGGTGGTGCCCTGCAGCAACAGCGCATTCAACACCATGCTCTACAAGCGCTGGGTGAAGCGTGAGGCCCACATGGTCGACAGCCTGTCGCACGGCCGCCTGGGCTATGTGCACCTGCAGGCAATGAACGACAACAGCTACCGCGAGATCTACGACCAAGTGCTCGGCAAGTACACCCAGCGCGACGGTATCGTGATCGACACCCGCGGCAATGGCGGCGGCCGCCTGCACGAGGATATCCAAATCCTCTTCAGCGGTGAGAAATACCTCACTCAGGTGGTGCGTGGCCGTGCCGCCTGCGACATGCCCAGCCGTCGCTGGAACAAGCCCACCATCATGCTCATCTGCGAGAATAACTACAGCAACGCCCATGGCACGCCCTGGGTCTACAACCACACCCACATGGGCAAACTCGTGGGTATGCCTGTGCCTGGCACCATGAGCAGCGTGAACTGGGAGACCCTGCAAGACGAGAGCCTCATCTTCGGTCTGCCCGTGATAGGCTACCAGACTGCCGACGGCACCTATCTCGAGAACACCCAGCTCGAGCCCGACATCAAGGTGGCCAACGACCCCGCAACCGTGGTCAACGGCGACGACAAGCAGCTCAAGGCTGCCGTCGAGGAGCTCCTGCGTGAGTGCGACGCCAAGAAGTGATTGCAATAATTATAACATAACAACAATAAAAAGGCCGCCGGCACTGGCGACCTTTTTTAAATTCTAATTGATATGATAGATTTCCTTGCCAGCCACCTGGCCGACGTGGTGGGCTACATAGCCTCGATATGCATGGTGCTGGGCTACTTGCCACAGACGGTGCGCACCATTCGCACCCGCTCGACCGACGACATCGCCCTGGGCACCTTCCTGCTCATGGGCTTGGGCGGCCTCTTCTTTCTCATTCAGGGCTTGCTGTTGAGCAACTGGCCCCTCTTCCTGTGCAACTTGCTCACCACCTGCATGAGCAGCATCATCTTTGGCATCAAGATGCACAACGACTACTTCAAGCGCAAGGCAAAGTAGCCAAAGCAGCACGAGAGCGCGGCGCCTGCCACATAGGCGATGGCGGTGCTGTGCACCGGGTTGCCCAGTGCCACGAGGGGCGCCACCACAGCGCCGGCAATGAAGCCCATAGCGCCAAAGAGGGCGCTGGCTGTGCCGGCCTGCTTGCGCTCGCTCTCGAGGGCCAGGGTGGTAGATGTGGTGAGCGTGATGCCCACAAAGACGAGCATGGCGCACACGATGGCCTCGTAGGCCCAGAAGCTCCAGCCCATGTAGAGCACTGCCGCCCCGGCCACAGTGAGCGTCATGATGCCCACGCAGCAGGCCTTCACGCCGCTGGTGGCTTGCTTGAACTTGGCTGCAAACCCTGCTCCCAGGGCGGTGAAGATGCCGTTGAATGAGAGTATGAGGCCGGCAGTCTCGGGCTTGCTATAGCCATAGTGGCTCGCAATGGCCGCCACCGAGGCGATGTTGCCAAAGAGGATGACCTCGGCGGTGCACTGGTGCAGCACGTAGAATATGAATTTCTTGTTGCGCACCACGGTGCCATAGAGCAGATAGGTCGAGGCCAGCGAGCGGCCGCTGCGGCGCCCGTCGGGCAGCGACTCGCGCAGGCGGTAGCTGCCCACCAGCATGAGCAAGCCTATCACGCCAAGCGTGACAAACACAGCCTGCCAGCCTCCCAGGCTTGCCAGGGCGCCGCTGGCTGCGGGCGTCACGATGGGGGCGATGCCGTTGATGACATTGATGATGGCAAAAGCGGCCATCAGGTCGCCGGCCTTGAAATTGTCGGTGGCGATGGAGCGCGATATCACAATGCCGCCCGCGCCGCCAAACCCCTGGAAGAATCGCAGCACGATGAATGCGGTGATGCTAGGGGAGAACACAATGGCCACCGAGGCCAGGGTGAATATCGCCATCGAGGCTATCACTGGCAGGCGACGGCCCAGCTTGTCGCTCAGCGGCCCGATGATGAGCTGGCCGGCTGCCAGCCCTATCATGCTGGTGGTGAGGCTCAGTCCCGCCACGGCGGCCGAGGTGTGAAACGACTCGGTGACCGAGGCCAGGATGGGGCCAAGGGTGTTGTTGATGAGCGGGGCAAATGCTGCAAATGTGCCCAGCATGGCGAGCAGGAATCTTTTGTATCGCTTGTCCATAGTGATTTAAACTGCTTTTAGTTGGCTTTTTTATTTTTACGATTGCTTGTGATGGCCACCCAGGCAAAGATGCTGGAGAGCACGGCTCCCACCACAAAGGTGATGCCGGTGCTGTGCATGATGTTGCCCAGGCCCACCAGCGGCGACACCAGTCCGCCGCACATGAAGCCCACGGCGCCCAGCACTGCCGAGCCTGTGCCGGCTTGCTCACGCTCGCTCTCGAGGGCCAGGGTAGTGGACGCGGTGAATGTGAGCCCCATGAAGAAGAGCAGCGCGCACAACACGCCCTCATACACCCAGAAGCTGGCGCCGGCCATGAGCACGGCGGCCTCGGCCACGCTCAGCACCAGCATGCCCGTGCAGCTCCCCTTGATGCAATTCTGCGGCTTGCGGAAGCGTGCCGAGAGGGCTGCTCCGCCGCCTATGCACACGCCATTGACGGCAAAGGCTAGGCTATAGGCCATGGCCGAGTAGCCATAGTGGTCTTGCACGATAAATGAGCTCGAGGCGATGTTGCCAAAGAGGATGGCCTGGGCGGCTGCCTGCTGGAGCACATAGCCCATAAACTCGCGGTTCTTCACCACAGTGCCAAAGAGGCCAAACGTCTTGATCAGGCTCTCCTTCTTGCGGCGCTCCACGGCGAGCGACTCATGCATGTAGGCACTGCCCAGGGTGAGGAAGATGCCCACAAAGAGCAGCACCACAAAGATGCCCCGCCAGCCCACGCTGTCGACAATCGCGCCGCCAGCCACCGGTGCTGCAATGGGCGCAATGCCATTGATGGCGCCTATGATAGCCAGCATCTTGAGTAGCTCGCGGCCGTCGAAGGTGTCGGTGGCCACGCTGCGCGATATCACGATGCCGCCGGCGCCGCCCACGCCCTGGAAGAAGCGCAGCACGCAGAAGGTCTCTATATTGGGGGCAAAGATGATGCACACCGTCGAGATGGTGAATAGCACCATGGCTGCCAGCAGAGGGCGCTTGCGGCCTGCCTTGTCGCTGAGCGGGCCAAAGAGCAACTGCCCCAGGGCCAGCCCCAGCATGCTGGTGGTGAGTCCCAGCTGCACCATCGTGAGATTGGTGTGAAAGTAGCCCACCATCGATGGCAGGCTAGGCACATACATATCGGTGACAAATGGGCCAAATGCCGTGAGCAGGCCCAGAAGCACCAGTAAAAACCATTTATAACTCATTTCGTGAAATTTCTCTTTTTCTCTCTAAATATTTCCCTTGCGCTGTGAACCGAAACCTCTTATTCTGCCTCCTCGACCGTGTTGAGCCCGTTTTTCTTCTTATACATGCTGGGCGACTCGCCCGACATCTTGCGGAAGAATTTGCCCAGGCTCGACTGGTCGGCAAAGCCGTACTCATAGGCCAGCACCTTCATCGACTTGCCGGTGAGCACGATGTCGCGCTTGATTTTGGAAAAGAGAAACGTCGAGATGATTTCCTTGGCCTTGTGGTTGGTCTGCTGCTTGCATATCTCGCTCAGATACTTGGGCGTGATGTGCAACTGCTCGGCGTAGAAAGTGACCTCGTGCTCCTTCACCACATTCTCATCGAGCAGCGTGACGAATTTTCTGAAATAGGTGTCGCCCATCGTGTAGCTTGAGGGGTAGGTCGTCTGCCCGTTGCGCTCGTGCAGTTCCATCTCGGCTGCGGCGATAATCATGCACCTGAATATGGCGCCCGCCCACTCGATTGAGTGAGCCGAGTAGCTCATGTCGTCGTAGAGGCGTATGTTTTGAAAGAAATTGTTGAGAATCGTCCAAGCCTTGGGGTCGGTGATTTGGCGGCATGTCTTTGAGAGTGCGGCTTCGATGATCTTGGTGGGAATGCCCACACACACGTCGATCCAGAAGCGGTCGCTCACCACCAGCACCTGCGCGTGGAAGTCGCTGGAGATTGAAACTGTGCGGCTCAAGAGCACGTGGGCAGCCATGAGTTGCGTGCCCTGGGTGATGCGCACGCGCTGCATGTTGACCTCAAGCACCGCCTCGCCTCGGTCGCACAGGGCCACAGCGTTGTGCTTGGTTTGTATTTGCTCATGAGGTACTTCTTGAGCAGTAATGTCGATCAGGAAATATCCGCGCTTTTTAATCAATTCTTCGAAATCCATGCACTGTTCTTTTTTAGACCACAAAATTAGGCATTATTTCGGTGTTGGCCTAATTTTCCTGCCTTTTTAACGAGTTTTCTCAACTTTGCCGTGCGGGAAACCGCGCTATTTTGCGATGTGGGGCGGTAGTTCTCGATACTTTTTACTAACTTTGCAATTCAAAACGATGGGCAGCAACGACCGCAAGACAGTGAAATTTGTGACTCTGGGATGTAAACTCAACTTCTCAGAGACGGCCACCATTGGCGAGCTGCTCGCCAAGCGGGGCATTGTGCCCGCGCGCGACGACGAGGCACCCACGATGATTGTGGTGAACACGTGCAGCGTGACCGAGATGGCCGACAAGAAGGGTCGCCAGCACATACGCAGTCTGGTCAAGAAGTACCCCGATGCGCTCATGGTGGTGACCGGTTGCTATGCCCAGCTCAAGGCCGACGAGATTGCCGCCCTGCCCGGCGTGGATATTGTGCTGGGCAGCGAGCAGAAGCTCGATATCGTCGACTATGTGGAGCATTGGCTCGCTCACGGCCGCCACGAGGAGGTGACCGTGACGCCCCACACCCGCATCCGCAAGTTCGCCCCCGCCTGCGAGCGGGGCGACCGCACGCGCTACTGGCTCAAGGTGCAGGACGGCTGCGACTACTTCTGCACCTATTGCACGATACCCATGGCACGCGGCCGCAGCCGTAGCGGCACCATCGAGAGCCTGGTGGAGCAGGCCCGGCAGGTGGCGCGCGAGGGTGGCAAGGAGATTGTGATTGCCGGCGTCAACATTGGCGACTTTGGCCACGACACGGGCGAGCGCTTCATCGACCTCATCAAGGCATTCGACCAGGTCGAGGGCATCGAGCGCTACCGCATCTCCTCGATCGAGCCCGACCTGCTCACCGACGAAATCATCGACTTCTGCGCCCACTCGCGGGCCTTCATGCCACACTTCCACATCCCGCTGCAGTGCGGCAACGACGAGGTGCTGCGCCTCATGCACCGCCACTACGACCGTGCCCTCTTTGCCCACAAGATTGCCAAGATACGCTCTCTCATGCCCGACTGCTTCATAGGCGTCGACGTGATGGTGGGCTCCCGTGGCGAGACGCCCGAGCGCTTTGCCGACTCGTTGCAATTTATCGACTCGCTCGAGGTGGAGCACCTGCATGTGTTCCCCTATAGCGAGCGGCCCGGCACCATGGCGCTGCGCATCCCCTACATCGTGCCGCAGCGCGAGAAGCAGCGCCGCGTGGCCCAGATGATTGCGCTGAGCGACAAGAAGCAACGCCGGTTTATCGAGCGCTACCTGGGCACCGTGCGCCCCGTGCTCATGGAGCAGCCTCACGGCGATGCCCCCATGCATGGCTTTACCGACAATTATATAAAAGTGAACGTGACTCCCTGTGAGGCTGTGGTCAACACGGTGGTCGACGTGAAACTGCTCAAGGTCAACGACGACCTGAGCGTAGATGCCGAGATTGTGACTGCTTAATTGTGATGAAAGAGAAACTGCAAAACATATTGCTGGCGCCGCTGGGGTGGGCACTCGATGCCCTGGCTTTCATGCCCTGGTGGTGGATTTACTTCAATGCCGACTGCCTGTGCTTCCTGGCTCACTACGTGCTGCGCTACCGGGTTAAGATCGTGCGCCGCAATCTGGCCACCTCATTTCCCGAGAAGAGCCCTCACGAGCTGCGCAAGATTGAAAATGAATTTTATCACCAGTTTGCCGACTATTTCTTTGAGACGGTGAAGTTGCTGCACATCAGCGACGCCGACCTCAAGCGGCACATGACGTTTCACAACGTGGGCTTTATCGACGACGGCATCGAGGGCGGCCAAAGCGTGATGATGTATGTGGCGCACTTGGGCAACTGGGAGTGGATACCGAGCATCGTCATGTGGTTTCGCGAGAGCACTCGCGCCCGCGGCAATGTGCTGGGCCAGGCCTACAAGCCGTTGCGCAATAAGTGGTTCGACCACCTGTTTCTGCGGTTGCGCTCGCGCTACTCACAGTGCTTCCCCAGCCACCAGATACTGCGCGTGATGATGCGCAACAAGATAGAAAATCACCACATGGCCATTGGCTTTGTGAGCGACCAGCACCCACACGTCACCGACCAGGGTCACGTGATAGAGTTTCTGCATCACCCCACCGCCATGATCACCGGTACCGAGACCATCGCCCGCAAGCTCGACATGCGCGTGGGCTACTTCTACATGCGCAAGACGCGCCGCGGCTACTACGACGTCACCTTGGTGCCCCTGTGCGACCATGCCAAGCAGGAGCCCGAGGGCAGCATCACCGACCGCTATGCCCGCCTGCTCGAGCAAAACATCAAGGAGTGCCCGGCAATATGGCTGTGGACCCACGACCGCTGGAAGCGCCCCGTGCAGCTGCCTGCCGATGCCGTAAAAACAACCTGAAGTGTATATGAAAGACGTAGCTGTGATCATATTGAACTGGAATGGCGCCGAGCTGCTGCGACGCTACCTGCCCAGTGTGCTCTCGGGCACCAACCCCAATATTGCCGACGTGATTGTGGCCGACAACGGCAGCACTGACGACAGCCGCCAGGTGCTCGCCCAGGAGTTTCCCACGGTGCACACGCTCTTCTTCGACAAGAACTATGGCTTTGCCGAGGGCTACAACCGTTGCGTCAAGGCCACCGGCTACAAGTATACCGTGCTGCTCAACAGCGACGTGCGCACGCCCCAGGGCTGGCTCGAGCCCCTCTATAGCTACATGGAGGCCCACCCCGAGGTGGGCGCCGTGCAGCCCAAGATGCTGCAAGACCGCGACGACGACCGGCAGGTCTTTGAGTATGCCGGCGCGGCTGGCGGCTATGTCGACAAGCATGGCTATCCCTATTGCCGCGGACGCCTCTTTGCCACGGTCGAGGACGACCGCGGGCAGTACGACGCCCCCGACGTCGACATCCTGTGGGCCACCGGAGCCTGCTTCATGGTGCACAGCGATGTGTATCTTGAGGCTGGCGGTCTCGATGGCAAGTTTTTTGCCCACATGGAGGAGATCGACCTGTGCTGGCGCATCTGGAACATGGGGCGCCGCATCAGGCTTGTGCCCGGGAGCCATGTCTATCACTTGGGCGGCGGCAGTCTGCCCCAGGGCAATCCCAAGAAGACCTACCTCAACTTTCGCAACAACCTGCTGCTCCTGCACAAGAACCTGCCCGTTGACGAGGGCAAGCACGTGCTGCTCGTGCGCCGGCTCTACGACACGCTGGCCATCGTGCAGTCGCTGCTCACGTTGCACCCGGCCGATGCCCGCGCCATCATCAAGGCCCACCGCGACTTCCGCACCATGCGCAAGCAGTATACCGAGCACCCGGCCCAGAACTTGCTCAAGCGCATGCCCGAAGGCCGCCGCAACATCATTGTGAGCTACTACCTGCTGCGCCGCACCACCTTCGCCCGCCTTTCCCGCTGAGTGCCCCCGTGGCTGTACCGACGCAATGTGTGTTACATCCCTATAAAAAAGCAGCTGGCAACACGGCTCTATTGCGAGCATGATGCCAGCTTGATAAGATATTGTCGCTGTCTTAAAGAGGCGGAATTAATCCTCCTGAGCGTGCAGGTGCTGAACGTAAACAGCCTTCATCATCTTCTTGCGGTTGAGTACCGAAGGCTTGGTGAACTGCTGACGGGCACGAAGCTCCTTCACAACACCGGTTTTCTCATATTTACGTTTGAATTTCTTGAGGGCGCGCTCAATGTTCTCGCCATCTTTTACTGGAACTACGATCATAATTTTTTTTTAATTTAAATTTTTAGTTTGTTATTATTATTTTTTTTGAGTTTTCTCGATTTTCCACTTGTTGCTCACTGCTGCCCACCTTGGGCGAAGCCTCATGGCCGCAATGCTTAGCGTTGCGCGGCTCGGCTGTGTAGTTGTGATCAAGTTGTGGAAGTGCTCTGCTCTTTGTTTTTCGCCCTCGGCAGCGCCTTGGCTCGTCGCCATTGCTGCCCGAGTGCCGCGCAGCCTTGCAGAAGCGGTGGCTCGCAGTCACAAAATGTGGTTATATGTCTTAATTGGTCGTTATCTCTCTCTGCTGGATAGTTGAAAAACCAAACCTCCTTTCGATTTCGGGTGCAAAGATAGTGAAATAAACCGATTTGCCAAAATTTAAATTTAATAAGTGTGGCATGAAGCCCGCAGGTTTTTTGCTGGGTTGCCTCATTTTTTTTGTACCTTTGTAATCACTTACCGAAAACTAAATATTGAATACAGCATATAAAATGAGTAAAGACACTTATCAGCATCTGCTTGACCTGCGCCAGTACATGCGCAGCAAGAATGTCGACGCCGTGATCATTCCCGGCACCGACCCCCACCAGAGCGAGTACGTGAGCGACTACTGGAAATATCGTGAATATCTCACCGGCTTCACGGGCGACAACGGCACCGCTGTGGTCACCCTCGACAAGGCCGGGCTGTGGACCGACTCGCGCTACTTCTTGCAAGCCGAGGAGCAACTGCGCGACAGCGGCTTTGTGATGTACAAGGAGCGCACGCCAGGCGAGCCCAACATCAGGGAGTGGCTCGCTGCCGAGCTGCACGACGACGCCATCGTGGCTATCGACGGCCGCCTGTTCACCCTCATCGAGGCCAACCAGCTGGAGAACTTCTGCGGACAGAATGGATTCATGCTGGCCACCGACTTCTATCCGGCCGACGAGATTTGGCCCGACCGCCCTGCAATGCCTGCCGACCCGGCCTATGTGTATCCTGTGGAATACGACGGCGAGGACGTAGACAGCAAGATCGACCGCGTGATGCAGGCTGTGAAGGCAGCCGGCGCCGACGGCATGCTCGTGACGGCGCTCGACGAGATTGCCTGGCTCTTCAACCTGCGTGGCAGCGATGTGGCCTATACCCCTGTGGTGGTGGCTTTTGCCTACATCACCCTGCACGACCGCGTGCTCTTTATCGACGAGCACAAGGTGACGCGTGAGGTGAAAGACCACCTCAAGCATCACAATGTGAAGATCAAGGACTACGACGAGGTAGAGAAATACCTCTCTAAGGTGACCGAGCGCTTCACCATCGCCCTCGACGCCCACCGCGTGAGCGACACGCTGGGCCAGGCCCTGATGTGCGGCAAGACCTACATTGCCTCGCCCATCATCGACCTCAAGGCGGTGAAAAACGAGGTGGAGATTGCCGGCTACCACGAGGCCATGAAGGTCGACGGTGCCGCCTTGGTGCGCGCCTTCAAGTGGATTGAGGAGAATGCCGGCAATGGCATCACCGAGATCGATGTAGACCGCAAGATACAGGAGGAGCGCGGCAAGTGCGACCTGTATCGCGGCGACAGCTTCCACACCATCGCCGGCTACAAGGAGCACGGCGCTATCGTGCACTACGAGGCCAGTGAGCAGAGTGCGGCCACCCTTGCGCCCGACGGACTGCTGCTCATCGACACGGGCGGCCAGTACCTGAACGGTACCACCGACATCACCCGCACCATCAGCCTGGGCAACGTCACCGCCCAGCAGCGCCACGACTACACGCTCGTGCTCAAGGGTCACCTGGCTCTGGCGCGCGCCGTGTTTCCACGCGACACCACGGGCAACCAGCTCGACATCCTGGCTCACGGCCCGCTGTGGCAAGAGGGCTTGAACTACGGCCACGGCACCGGTCATGGGGTGGGGCACTTCCTGGGCTGCCACGAGGGTCCCTTCCAGATACGCATGAACTACATTCCAGCTGCCCTGCGCCCCGGCGAGGTCACCAGCGACGAGCCCGGCCTCTACAAGACGGGCGAGTATGGCATACGCATCGAGAACCTGCTGCTCGTGGTGCCCGCCATGAGCAACGAGGAATATGGCGACTTCTACAAGTTTGAGGTGCTCACCTTGATGCCCTACGACACCCGCCTCATCGACAAGGAGATGCTCAGCCCCGAGGAGGTGAAGCAGGTCAACGACTACCACGCTTGGGTGCGCGACACCTTGAGCCCCCTGCTGGAGCCTGCCGAGCAAGAGTGGCTGGCTGCCAAGACCGAGAAAATTTAACACAACAATTTGATTTATACAACACATCATGGCAATCATTAAAAGTATTCAAGGCAAGGAGCGCGATGGCGGCAAGCTGTTCACTCCTAAAATGGGCAAGGGCTGCTTCCTGGCCGACAACGCCGCAGTGATAGGCGACGTGACGATGGGCGACGAGTGCAGTATATGGTACGGCGCTGTGCTGCGTGGCGACGTCAACACCATCAAGCTGGGCAACCGCGTCAACATTCAAGACAACAGCACCATCCACACCCTCTATGAGAAGAGTGTGACGGTGATAGGCAACGACGTGAGTGTGGGCCACAACGTGGTGATACACGGCGCCACCATCCACGACATGGCGCTCATAGGCATGGGCAGCGTCATTCTCGACCATGCCGAGATAGGCGAGGGCGCTATCATCGCCGCCGGCAGTGTGGTGCTGGGTGGAACCAAGGTGGGCGCCCACGAGCTGTGGGCCGGCACACCGGCCAAGTTCAAGAAGAAGGTCGACCCCGCCCAGGCCCGCGAGATGAACATTAAGATAGCCAAAAACTACCTGATGTACAGCACCTGGTATCCACGCGACGACGAGGAGAAGTAATCCCTGCATTCCAATAATATCGCATAAAAAAAAGGCTCGCACCCCGTCGGCGCGAGCCTTTTTTTGGTTTGACTAGCATGTATATCAGCTAACGGGTGCAAGTCCCTAACAGACC
>OMUK01000100.1 GCA_900314215.1 uncultured Prevotellaceae bacterium | reverse complement strand
ACCTGCTCCCATACTACTACAAAAAATCTCGCGAGTAATCCCGCGAGATTTTTTTGCACATCAGCAAGACGGCTCATTTAGGATGGTTACGTAAAAGCACCCGCATAGTGACCGATCTTGTGCAACACACTACAATATCACTCTCATTATTCTGATTACTTGCGTATTACATAAAACAGAACACCTTATTTCCCTGGGCAACACAACACTGCCAACATGCAGGTGGAATAGCACACACAGGGGGTTAAATCCCATAATAAATAATTTGGTTAATTTTAAAAATATTGCTACATTTGCGTTGCTTAACCTGAAAAGGCGAAACAATTAATATAAACTAATTATTACCTAACCAATTAAAACAAAACAAGATGAAGAAATTTTTACTTGCAGCAGGATTGTGTGCAGCTGTGTTTACCGCCGGCGCACAGAACCCGTTTGCCTATGGCATTTCGGCTACCCTGCCTGAGAACAATCAGTTCACCGAGGGCTATGCCGAGGCATTGCCCATCAGCTACACCTTGAATGCCGCCGCCACCAAGGTGACTATCAATTTCTACAAAGACGGTGCCACAACACCAGCCAAGCAAGTTGAGCTCACCGACACCAGCTTGCTCACTGCAGGCCAGCACACAACCGATGTGGCAGTTGCCGACCTCAAGAGCGGTGCCTACACTTGGAGTGTGACCGCAACTGGCGCAGCCATCACTGCACCTGTGGAGATGACCAACCACATCCAGTTCTGGTCGCCCTATGGCATTGCCATCGACAACGACCCACAGAGTGCTCACTTCGGCCGCGTGCTGTGCGGCGAGAGCCAGGCTACTGCGCCAGCTACTTACTTTTCTCAGCAACACGGTGGCATCGGTCTCTTCGAGTTTGACCCACAGTTGAATTTTGTGGCTCGCTACGACGGCGGCCTCACCATGGCTGCTTTCAAGTATCCTGGTGGTACTCAATCGCAAGCATTCCATGTGAAGAAAATTAGAATCAGCAAGGACGGCCGCGTCTTCGTGGGCATGCTCGACTGCGTGAACAACCCAATCTATGAGCTCGATCCCAACGACCTGAGCAAGTGGACTCCTATTTTCCAGGGCACTCAAGACGACACCACAGGTATCGTGGCCGACGCTTCGGGCAACATGGTGGCCGCTCCCAGCGCAGCATTCGACGTTGTGGGCTCTGGCGCCGATCTCAAGATTGTGAACCTGGGCTCTAAATATGGCCAGTCATATTCTTTCTCAAACTATAGCTGCAACGAGTATGCGCTTGGCGTCAACACCGCCTGGGCCACTCCTATCACTGCCAGCACCATGGTTACTCCTTTCGACGGACAGTACACCATTTCGGCTCAATCGGTTTCTCTGGCCTATGACCAAGACGGCAACGGTATATGGTATGCTCAATATCGTGGCGCTCCTACCGACGCTCAACCGGCAATCAAGCACGTGAGCCGCGGTGCCGACGGCACTTGGACCGAGGACTACAGCGACATCACGACTGTGGTGCGTGGTGGCGGCGTTGCCTACAACAAGGACTACACCCTGCTTGCCATACCTAAAGCTAACAACAAGCTTGGTATCTACAAGGTAGCTGCTGGCACTGCTGCAAGCGGTGCTGCCAAGAAGGCTGCCGCTCTGGCCAATCCCACCCTCACCGAGGTTTACACCATTTCGACTACCAACCTGCGTGGTTTCAACGACATCGCATTTGACTATGCTGGCAACGTGTATGCTTGCGACAACGGCAAGGAGACTCTGGTTGAGATTCAACTCCCGCGCGACAACAACGATTGCGAGGTTGCCGCACGCAGCGCCTACAACTTCAATGTGACCGTTTCGACTGGCGTCGACGACGTGACCGCAGCCAAGACCGTGAGCAGCGTGCGCTACTACAACGTGAGCGGCCAAGAGAGCTCTGAGCCATTCAAGGGCCTCAACATCGTGGTTACCAACTACACCGATGGCAGCCAATCGAGCACCAAGGTTGTGAAGTAACAATCAAGCAAAATCCCAAATAACTGAGGGCCTCGGCGTTGTACCGGGGCCCTCATTTTATATCATAAATACCGATATACTTCTCTTGAAAGTTATAGCGAAGTTGGCACTGGGGCATATCAACGGCTGAAAAGCCTTGATCATGACCAGAAATTGCTGAAAATGAAAAGGGAAAAAGTGACTACTGCTTGAGCTCAGCCTCGATTTTCTCCACTTCCTCGCGGAAGTTTTTCTCTACCGAGAGGCGCTGCTCGATTTGCTTGATGGCGTGGAGCACGGTGGCGTGGTTGCGGTCGAGACGCATGCCAATGTTGGTCGACGAGAGCTGAGTCTCCTTGCGAGCAAAATACATCACAAGCTGGCGGGCATCTGAAATCTCGCGCTTGCGCGTCTTGCCATAGATGAGCGAGGAGTCGATGTTGTAATGATTGGCCACCGTCTCGGTTATCATTTCAAAGGTGACTTGGCGCTTGCTGATCTTCACCGAGTTGGCAATCACTGCGCGAGCCAGGTCGATGGTGATGTCCTGGTTGAGCATTGTGGCATGGGCCAGCAGCGAGACCACAATGCCCTCAAGCTCGCGTATGCTGTCGGTCACATTAGAGGCAATGTAGTCGAGCACCTCGGCCGGTATCACCAGGCCGTCTTGCGAGGCACGCAGCTCAAGCACGTCGCGGCGCAACTCATAGTCGGGCTTCGACAGCTCTACGGTCATGCCCCACTTGAAGCGGGAAATGAGACGCGGCACCATGCCATCCATGTCGCTCGGGCGGCAGTCGCTCGAGAGTATCAGCTGCTTGCCGTGGTTGTGCAGCTGGTTGAAAATGTGGTAGAATGTGTTTTGCGTCTTCTGCTTGCCGGCAAATTCCTGAATGTCGTCGAGAATGAGCACATCCATGCTCTGGTAGAAGTTGATGAAGTCGTTCACCTTGTTGTCGCGCACGGCGGTGGTATACTGGCTCTCAAAGATGCGGGCAGTGAGATAAAGCACGCGCGCGCGAGGGTTGTTCTCCTTGATTTTAATGCCTATAGCCTGAATGAGGTGGGTCTTGCCCACACCGGTGGGGCCAAAAACAAAGAGGGGGTTGAACGTCTTGCAATTGGGATCGCTGGCGATAGCCATGCCTATGCTCACAGCGAGCTTGTTGCTCATGCTGGCGCAATAGTTCTCAAAGGTGTTGCGCGGGTTGAGCTGCGGGTCAACGTCGGCATACTGCACCGGCTCAAATGGGTTGCCCGGCTGACGCGTCTGAGCCGCATAGCGGCTGTTGATGATCGTGCTCGAGTTGTCGTTTTGCTCGGTCACCGACTGCTCGTGGCTCACCACGTCGTAGTTGTAGTAGAGCTTCACCTTGCCAAAGACGCGCAGTATCACGGCCTTGAGCAAGTTGAGGTAACGCGACTCAATTTGCTCTACAAAGTATTGCGTGGGTGCATGCAACACCAGCTTGCCGTCGTCGAAACTCAAGGCAGTAATCGGTGCGAACCAAGCATTGTATTGCTCGGCAGGCAGATTGTCCTTGATGATTGCAAGGCACTCATCCCATTTTTCAATATGTTGACTCTTATTAGTCATCAAAGCATTACCAGCGTAAAAGTGCACAGGGGGGCACTTTTTGCAGTACAAAAGTGCAATGAAAATTTCAGAAAAAAAAGTGCAATAAAAATTTGCTTTTTATCAAAATGTTATATTCACGTTGAAAAACAACCACTTAAGCAAAACAGGGGCAAAAACGCCCCGCCGCAACGCTCAAAAAAAACTTGTAATGCCCCAAAATCAAGCGATTGAGCGACACCGGCGGCAGCCTCTACAACACGACGCAAAATGTGGCAAGGAGTTTATTACCCGATTTTAGACCTGTTACAGGCCGACGGGCATAGGACAAAAGAAATGCTTATTTAGAACAATTCTAAATAAGCACTCCTATGGAAAACAAGCGATATTAAAATACTTTAATCGTGACGTATTTCTTTGGGTTCTGCTTCAGGTCCTCGAGCAGGGCTTGCAGGCTTGCCACAGTGCTCACTGCATTCTTGTAGAGCTGGGGATCGTTCAGTAGCATGCCCACCGACGAGTTAGGATTGTTGAGGGCTGCCGAGAGCTGTTGCACGTTGTAGAGCGTGCGGTTCAATCGGTTGACCGTGGTGTCGAGCGGCAGGTTCTTGAGCGAGTAAGTGAGGTCGTTGAGATTGCTTGTGGTCGTCTGCAAGTCCTTGGCAAGCTGGCCCACATTGCCCACAGCGCCATTGGCCGTGGTCACCACGCCATTCACATTGTTGAGCAACTGCGGCACGCGCTGGTTCACGGCAGCCAGCAACTGGGCAAGCTCAATCGAACTCTTGTTGAGCTCAAGCGTCATCTGGTCGAGGCGGGTCACCGACTTGTTGAGGGCCGGATTGGCCATGAGCGCGTTCACGCTGCCCAATATCGAGTCGAGCTTAGGCAGCATGGCCTCGACCGCGGGCATCACATTGGTCGATACCTGGTCGACCAGCCCGCCCGAGAGCGGCACAGTGGGGATTGTGGCCCCCGACTCATAATATGACTTGGAGTCGGCAAGCGTGAGCACAAGCTCGGCTGTGCCCAGCAGCGAGGTCTTTATCGAGATGGTACTGCCCTTGGGCACCTTCAAGTTTTTGTCGAAAGTCATCTCAACCACAATCTGGTTGCGGTCGTAGTCGTAGCTGAGTTTACGCACCTGGCCCACCTGATAGCCATTCACATTCACAGGAGTCGACACCGCCAGGGCCTCGACCTTGTTGAAACGGGCATAGAATGTGGAACTGGAAGAGAAGATGTTGGATCCCTTCAAAAACTCAATGCCCCAATACAAAATGAAAAGACTGACTAAAACGATAGCTCCAATGAGAATATTACGTCGCGATACTGATTTCATCTCAAAAAATTTAGTTGGCAAGTACCAATTACTTTAATCAATTAATGCGCAAAGGTAGCAATAAAATATTGATTGAAGCTGTTCCATATCGTTTTTTATATGGCA
>OMUK01000014.1 GCA_900314215.1 uncultured Prevotellaceae bacterium | reverse complement strand
TTATAATGCAGCCTCACTTCAAGGCTATGTAACCGATGCCGCCGACGGCGACACGCTCATCGGAGTCAACATTTCGCTCCCCGAGCTCAACATCACTACTGTGACCGACATGCACGGGCACTACAGCTTCGCCAACTTGCCGCGGCGCGAGACCGTGGTGCAAGTGTCGTACTTGGGCCACCAAAGCATCTCGCAAACCGTCGACCTCGCATCGACCGCCAGTCTCAACTTTGTGATGAGAGAAAAATCGGCACTCCTCAACGAGGTGGTTGTGACCGGCCTCACCGGCAACGCGTCGATCAAGAACTCCCCTACTCCAGTCACTGTGCTCGCTGCGCGTGAGATGGGCAACATCTCGTCGACCAACATCATCGACGCCCTGTCGCACGTGCCTGGCGTGGCCCAGGTGACCACCGGCAGCGGCATCTCCAAACCCGTGATACGCGGCATGGGCTACAACCGCGTGGTGGTGGTGAACGACGGCACGAGGCAAGAAGGCCAGCAATGGGGCGACGAGCATGGCATCGAGATTGACCCGCAATCGGTGTCGAGCGTCGAGATTCTGAAAGGCCCCGCCAGCCTCATGTATGGCAGCGACGCCATGGCTGGCGTGCTCATCATGCACAACGACCCCGTACTGAGCGAGGGACGCATCGCCGCCACGGCAAGCACCGAGTATCAGACCAACAACGGCCTGTGGGACTACTCGCTCAACATGGGCGGCAACCAGCGCGGCCTGGTGTGGAATGCACGCTACAGCCAGAAAGTGGCGCATGCCTACACCAACCCCTACGACGGCTATGTGCAGAACTCGCAATTCCGCGAGGAAGCATTCCGTGGCCTCTTGGGACTGGACAAGGCCTGGGGCCACTCGCATCTCACCATCAGCTACTACCACCTGAAACCCGGCATCGTGGAGGGTGAGCGCGACGAGGCGACCGGCCAATTCGTTAAGCCCGCCATAGTCGACGGCGATGAGGGCGAGGTGATCGCCACCAGCCACGACTTCCACAGCTACCAGCCCGCCATGCCCTATCAGCAGATACACCACTACAAGGCTGTGCTCGACAACAGCATATTTCTGCCCAGCGGCAAAATCACTGCCCTCGTGGGCTACCAGCGCAATCGCCGCCAGGAATATGAAGAGGTGCTGGAACCCGACGAGCCAGGACTCGACTTCCTGCTGCACACGGTGAACTACAACGTGGCCTACTTGAGCGAGCAGTCGAGGAGCTGGAAATTCTCGGCTGGAGTCAACGGCATGTATCAGCACTCGCTCAACAAGGGCGACGAGTTTCTCGTGCCAGCCTATAACCTCTTCGACCTGGGCATCTTTGCCACCGGCAGCTACGACCTCAACCAGCTGCACCTGAGCGGCGGCTTGCGCTACGACAACCGTCACCTGCACGCCCACAGCCTGATCGACGACGGCGCCGAGCGCTTTGCCGATCTCAAGCGCAACATGGGCGGCGTGACCGGCAGCCTGGGCATCGTCTACAACATCAACGACAAGATGAACGTGCGTGCCAACGTGGCCCGCGGCTTCCGTGCTCCCAACATCAGCGAGCTCACTTCCAACGGCGTGCACGAGGGCACCGTGCGCTACGAGAAAGGCAACACGGGCCTCGACCCCGAGTTCAGCTGGCAATTCGACCTGGGCTACGACTTCTCGTCGACCGTGGTTTCGGCACAACTCAACCTCTTTATCAACCGCATTCATAACTACATCTTCTCCCAGAAATTGACCGACGCTTCAGGCAACGAGGTGCTCACCGACGGCTATGCTACCTATCAGTACACCTCGGGCGTCGCCAGGCTCATGGGCGGCGAGGCAACTATCGACATCCACCCCATCGACCGCATGCACTTCTCCAACAGCCTCTCGATGATCGACGCCATCCAGCTGCACCAGCATGGCGAGTTCAGGCACCTGCCCTTCATTCCCGCTCACCGCTGGGTGTCGCAGCTCAAGTACGACATCGTGCGCGACGGACGTGTATTTGACAACACCTATGCCGCCATCGAGATTGACTGCAACTTCAAGCAAAACCACTTCTATGGCGCCTATGGCACCGAGACCGCTACGCCGGCCTACACCCTGCTCAACGCCTCGGTGGGCACCGACCTCAAGTGCAACGGCAAGCGCGTGGCATCGATCTACATCACTGGCAGCAACCTCACCAACAAGGCCTACCAGAGCCACCTGAGCCGTCTTAAATACACCGATGTGAACGCTGCCACCGGCCGCACCGGCGTGTACAACATGGGGCGCAACATAGGCTTCAAAGTCATTGTACCAATCGACATCAAGTAGTTAAAAAAAACACACACCTGCCAAATCTCTATTGTATTTAACCCAGAAGTCCACCCCCTGTTGCTCGAAACAGAAGGTGGACTTTGTTTTATATATCCGTTGGCAAAGCCCCTCTCCATGGGCTGCCAGGGCAATACAGGTCGAGGGCCAGCCAGTCGTTGAAATGCACGTTGTTGAACGTGTGGATGCCCAGCCGCTCGGCGCCCTCGCAATTCTCCTTGATATCGTCGATAAAGAGGGTGTCGGCGGGCACGATGCCCGTGCGGTCGATCACGGCCTGGAATATCTCCCGGCTGGGCTTCAACAGGTGCATTTCCTGCGACACAAATGCCTGGTCGAAGAAGTCGTCGATGCCGTAGTTGCCGTAGGGCCACAGGTGCTTCAGGCAATATCGCCAGTGAATGTCGATGGTGTTGCTCAGCAGAAACGTGTGGCAGCCTGCCTGGCGCAGGTCGAGCAGGCGCTGCTTCTTGACGTCGGGGATGACAGTGAGCATGGCGTTGCAGGCTGCATCGATTTGTGCATCGGTGGCAGTGGTGCCCGTGAGCAGGCGCACCTGGGCATAGAATTGCCCGTTGGTGATGAGCCCGAGCCCCAACTGGTCGAAGAGCTGCTTCACAGCCGGGTCGCTATCGACATTGACGAGGCGCTCGCAGCCCAAGGCAATGAAAGCCCGCGCACAAGCCTCGTTGTCGAGCGCCACGAGCACGTTGCCCAAGTCGAAAATGATATTCTTGTACTTCATGTCATTTAAAGTTGCGCACACGCAGGTCGAGGTCGATGCCCTTGAGCTCAGCCCTTATCGTAGCCGTGTCGGTCTGGCCATAGTGATAGGGATAAAGCACGCGCGGACGCACCATGAGCACCGCCCGGCGCAATTGCAGGGGCGTCATGGTGTAGGGCTGGTTGACGGGCAGGAAAGCCACATCGATATTCTTGAGGCGTGCCATCTCGGGGATGTCCTCGGTGTCGCCTGCTATATAGATGTTGAAGCCGTCGAGACCGAGCACGTAGCCATTGTCGCGGCCCTTGGGGTGGAACTGGGTGTGCCCGGGCGTGGTGTTGTAGGCCGGCACTGCCTCGACTGTGATGCCAGGCGCGAGCGTCTTGCGGTCGCCGTTTTTCATCACCATGCCCTTGCCCAGCTTGGCAGCACAACGGGCATTGGTCACAATCAGGGTCGAGGGCTTGCTCACGGCTGCAATAGCCGCGGCATCGAGGTGGTCGAAGTGCTCATGTGTGACAAGGATGTAGTCGGCCTTGGGCAGCTTGCTGTAGTCGGTCGCCGGCTCCACGCCCTTGCCCACCGGGTCGATCTCAAGCTCGATGCCATTGTAGTTGATCTCGAGCGAGCCGTGCTTGATGGGCGTGATCACCACCTTTTTGCCACTCTGGGTGGTGAAGGTGTCGGCCTGGGTGGCGGCGGCAGCAGTTTGTGTCATAGCTTTCTCTGATTGTGGTTGTGGTGTGGCCTTGTTGCCGGCACTGGAGCAGCTCGCCGTGAGGCAAGCGAGGGCGACAAGGGCGATCATGTTGAGTTTCATCACTGTGTAGTATTTATTTCACAACTTGGGCATAGCCGGCCTTGCGCGGCTTGGGCTCGCCAGGCTCCTTGCTGGGATAACCCAGGGCGATAGCGCCCACGCAGGTGAGTTCCTCAGGCAGCTTCAGCTTCTGCATGATGGCCTGGCCCTCAGGGGTGTCAAACATTTGTATCTCGCGGTTGATCCAGCAGCTGCCAAGCCCTATGGCATGGGCCGCATTCATCATGTTGCCCAGCACCAGGCTGGCGTCCTGCAAGGCATTGGCGCCGCCCTTGGTGGCAAACACCAGCACGATGGTGGGCGCGCCATAATAGGGGTCGAAGTCCACACCCATCACGCGGGCGTTCATCGTCGAGAGCTCGGCACGCAACTCAGGGTTTTGCACAGCCACAATCCACGGGTCCTGACGCCCCATGGCCGTGGGCGCATAGGTGCCCACACGCAGCACCGTGCTCAGTTCGTCGTCCGATATTTGCTGCTCCTTGTAGGAGCGCACGCTGCGTCGCGACAGCAGCGATTTAATAATCTCATTATCCTTCATGATAAAAATCCCATTAAAATATTCCAAAGCAAAGATAACCAAAAAACCTCACAATCCCATCACCCCGCCCCCTAAATCGCACCCCACCCCACACTACAGCCCATAGTTTTTTACAAAGTTGTAATATGGCGGCACTTGCCAAGCAATCATCGAGGCGCAATTGGGTCGGCTCGTTGATTTTTCTATATGATTGTGGGCCAATAAGGTGGCACATTTTCAGTTTTTTTCGTAAATTTGTATCTGGCATTCTATGATGGTGAATGCCTTGGAGAAAACTATTGAACTGTATCAAGATTAAAAACTGAAGTGTCATGGCAGAAGAAGAGCGAAAAAGGGAAAAACGGAGAAAAATCAGGGTGATGTTCCCCGACGGCACGGTGGTGTGCTACACCAGCGTGAAGCAGACCTATATGGAAACGTTGAAGAAGATAGGGCCCGAGCGGCTCAGCAGGGTCGACTTCGAGGTGTGCCACCTGCCCTTGTTCTCGCAGCACGTCTACAGCCTCTACGCCGACTTCATGGAGCCCATAGGGGGCGGCTGGTATGTCAACGCCATAGGCGACACCCGCATGAGATATGCCCAGCTCGTGAGCATCAACAAGCAGCTGGGCCTGGGGCTCACCATCGACTGGAGCGAGGACCTGGTGGGCGCCAAGACGGCACGAGGCGCCAAGCCGCAGACGGTGCTCGAGGTGACCTTTGCCGACGGCACGGTGATAGGCGAGGAAAACACCCTCGACACGTTTGTGCAATGCGTCGGGCACCTGGGCATCGACAACGTGAGGAAGCTGAACCTGAAACATGGCGCAAAGGACCTGATCACGCTGCGCAAGACCTACCGCGGCCAGGTGCAAGTGGACCAGGACCGCTGGCTCCTGGTGCCGCCGGTTGTGAAAGACCGGGTGAAGCTGCTGCGCGTGATAGGCGCGATGCTGCACGTGGATTGGAAAATCGACTACTTCACCACAGCCGAGAACAAGAGCTACCGGCGCATCGGCGACAAGCGCAGCCACAGCAAGGAGCTGGAGCAATTGCAACAGCAGGCTCAAGCAGCCCGAGCCCCCCACCACAACGACGACGACGATGCATGATTTCGACACGCCGCTGCCCGCGTTGCCGCATAGCAGCATGGTGGCGGGCATGATGGCGGGCATGTGGCAGGGCGCGGCCTGGCCGTCCGACGAAATGGTTTTGTTGGCAAGGCGCGGCCTCGTGGCAGCGTAGTGGCGGGCATATAGCAGGGCGCGGCCTCATGGCCGTCCGACGAAATGGTTTTGTTGGCACAGTGCGGCCGCGTGGCCGCGTGGTGGCGGGCATGATGCCCTGCTTTGTCAAACAATCTGGAGCTATTTTTTCAAACGCGTTGACCCCGATTTTTTAAATATGTGAAACTGCTAACGGTCCAAACAGTTAAAATCGTTAAATAAGAAGTATCATGTGAAATAAATTTGTAATTTTGCACCCGTCAAAAAAAGACCGGTTTTTTCGGATTTTTCTGTTAAAAACTGTAAACATTTGGCCGGCAAGCCCTGCAAATCAACGGTTTGCAAAATTTGCCCCCTCAGGGTACTATCCACTACAACAAGGATTAAGACCTCCTTTTTTAAGGAGAACACCTCTCATATAATGACCCCCTCAGGGTACTATCCACTACAACAAGGATTAAGACAGAGAAATTTCAGCCTCTTATTTCGTCAAGAGGCTCCCTCAGGGTACTATCCACTACAACAAGGATTAAGACCTATATATATAATAAGGTGTAGGTTTAGCTAACCTACCCTCAGGGTACTATCCACTACAACAAGGATTAAGACTAGCCCTCCTGAGTCCAGTCAATCCATTGATTGACACCCTCAGGGTACTATCCACTACAACAAGGATTAAGACAATCAGGAACGCGGATCACTTGTACCTTAATGATCTTATTCCCTCAGGGTACTATCCACTACAACAAGGATTAAGACAGAGTTAGTTACGCCGATAGAGGTGTTCATAGTAGCCCTCAGGGTACTATCCACTACAACAAGGATTAAGACACGGCTCTGGAAGCATCCCCAGAGAACTCCACATAGTCCCTCAGGGTACTATCCACTACAACAAGGATTAAGACTCAATTACAAGTCCGCTAAGGCACTTATAACAAGTCCCTCAGGGTACTATCCACTACAACAAGGATTAAGACAGTTGCCTGCACACCCTGCAATATGCCTCTTAGAGCCCTCAGGGTACTATCCACTACAACAAGGATTAAGACATTGCCAAAGTATGGTTGGAGTATTGTTATTGATTTAGACCCTCAGGGTACTATCCACTACAACAAGGATTAAGACAATCAGGAACGCGGATTACTTGGACTTTAATAATCCCCCCTCAGGGTACTATCCACTACAACAAGGATTAAGACTTCCAATCAGGAACGCGGATTACTTGCACCTTAACAATCCCTCAGGGTACTATCCACTACAACAAGGATTAAGACACAAAGGGGGCAACTTTCATTTGCCCATGAGTAGAGGCCCTCAGGGTACTATCCACTACAACAAGGATTAAGACTAGCCCTCCTGAGTCCAGTCAATCCATTGATTGACAGACCCTCAGGGTACTATCCACTACAACAAGGATTAAGACGAGTTGATAACTTTAGTTGTAGCCATAGTGTAGTACCCCTCAGGGTACTATCCACTACAACAAGGATTAAGACAGGAGCATCATTACCCATAATGAAGTTATAAGCCCCCTCAGGGTACTATCCACTACAACAAGGATTAAGACTCAAATTACCTCGTTCCATTTTCTTATTTGTTTGAGGGCCCTCAGGGTACTATCCACTACAACAAGGATTAAGACTTAAAGCGCTTACAAGCCTCCTCCATCAACAGGCTACCCTCAGGGTACTATCCACTACAACAAGGATTAAGACGCTTACAAGCCTCCTCCATCAACATGTCGTAGGCCACCCCTCAGGGTACTATCCACTACAACAAGGATTAAGACTACATGTCTAAGTCGTTATATTTTGTATACATAAACCCTCAGGGTACTATCCACTACAACAAGGATTAAGACAGCCATGTGCCTTCTTAC
>OMUK01000019.1 GCA_900314215.1 uncultured Prevotellaceae bacterium | reverse complement strand
CGGTGTTCAACGCCGTGAAGCGTATCGAGGCCGACATCGAGCCTTGCAAGGAGAAAGACCTCATCCTCAAGTTCATCAAGGATCACGACATGCACCTGGTGGGCGTAACCTCGCACGCCGATGAGGATTTCTAAAATTTTAGCACATACTATTTAACTTCATTTTCCATACCTTACATGGAAAACACCATGCAAGCAGAGCGGGCAGCCCAATGAGGGTTACCCGCTCTCTTTCTTTTTTTTCATTAGCCCCGCAGGCGGGGCACTGAGCGCGGCCCTTTCCGCCCTGCGGGTGACGCGAAATATTAACGAAAACATTAAAAACCATAAAAAAACTTTGTGGCCGATTCTGTGGCAGGCAGGGCAGGGTGCGGCCCTCGCTTCCTATGTTCAAAAAACAAGGAAATTACCGGGAAAATTTCAACGCGCACCCTGCCATGCGCACACGACGATGTTGCGTGCTGCTTTTGTTGATTATTAATGGGATGGAACCGTGCTTGTGGGCCGGCACAAGACCGGCCCCTACAGGTGGGTTGAACCACCACGGCGCGGTTGAACCACCACGGCGCGGTTAAATCACCACGGCGCGGTTAAACCAGGATGGGGTGGGGCGGCGCTTTACTGGGCGTAGTCGCCATCGGTCGAGGGGGCGGTTGAGAGCACCTGCTCGCGGAAGATGGCGTCGGTCGAGACGCGGTCGAGGGCTTTCTTGGAGGCGCCCTGGTGCGACTCTTTCTTGCTGTAGCCGGTGGCGTCGGCCGCAAAGATGCCGCCCAGCAGCACTGCGGTCTTGAAGATGGGGTTGTTGTCGGCGTCGCTATAGGTGTCGATGAGCTCAAACTCGATGCTCACGTGGTACTTTTGCGTCCACTCGATGAGGCGCGACTTGAAGTTTTTCTCGGTATTCACCAGGTCCTCGAGCTTGATGTTCTCGTCGATGATCTTGCGGCATATGAAGCGCTGGGCCACCTTGTAGCCGCGGTCGAGGTAGATGGCGCCCACCAGGGCCTCGACGGCGTTGCCGCTTATGTAGCTGTTGTGCGACGAGGAGTGGGCCGAGGCCTTGACGTGGGTCTCGAGGTGAAACACGCGCCCTATGCGGTTCAGGCTCTCGCGCTGCACAATCTTGGCGCGGGTGGCGGTGAGGAAGCCCTCGTGCTGCTCGGGATACTTGTCGTAGAGGTAGGCAGCCACCACGAGGTCGAGCACGGCGTCGCCCAGATACTCCAGGCGCTCATTGTTCACCCACTTGCCCTCGGCTGTCTTCACCGGCATGGAGCGGTGTATGAAGGCCAGCTGGTAGAGCTTGATGTTGCGCGGATAGAAGCCTGTGATGCCGTGTATAAAAACATAAAGCTCCTTATCCCTTGAGAAAAGGAGCCTTATGAGTGATATGATTTTGTTAAACACCGTCGTTGATGGTGAATAAAAAAGTGATCAGAAAGTTGATTTTAACCTTTATACTTCTTCACGATGATGCTGGCGTTGTGGCCGCCAAAGCCGAAGGTGTTGGACAGGGCCACATCGATGGTGCGCTTCTGTGCCTTGTTGAAGGTGAAGTTCATCTTGTAGTCGATGTCGGGGTCGTTGTCGCCCTCCTCGTGGTTGATGGTGGGTGGCACGACGTCTTCCTGGCAAGCCTTGATGCTGAAGAGGGCCTCGCAGGCGCCGGTAGCGCCCAGCATGTGGCCCGTCATCGACTTGGTAGAGCTGATGTTGAGCTCATAGGCATGGTCGCCAAACACGTCCTTGATGGCCTTGGCCTCGCTCAGGTCGCCCACGTGGGTCGATGTGCCGTGCACGTTGATGTAGTCCACGTCGTCGGCGCTGATGCCAGCATCCTCGATGGCGCGCTGCATCACGAGCTTGGCGCCCAGTCCCTCGGGATGGCTTGCGGTGATGTGATAGGCATCGGCGCTCATGCCACCGCCTATTACCTCGCCGTAGATCTTGGCACCGCGTGCCAGGGCGTGCTCGAGTTCCTCAAAGATGAGGCACACGCCGCCCTCGCCTATCACGAAGCCGTCGCGCGAGGCGCTGAATGGGCGCGACGCGGTCTTGGGGCTGTCGTTGCGGGTCGAGAGGGCCTTCATCGAGTTGAAGCCGCCCACGCCCACGGGGCATATTGGGGCCTCGGAGCCGCCGGTCACGATCACGGGAGCCTTGCCCAGGCGCACGTAGGTGAAGGCGTCGATCAGCGCGTTGGTCGATGTGGCGCAAGCCGAAACCACGCCATAGTTGGGACCACGGAAGCCATACTCGATCGAGATGCGGCCTGCTGCCATGTCGGCAATCATTGCCGGTATCAGGAAGGGGCTGTATTTCGGGCCGTTGGCCTCGTTGAGCGCATAGTAGCTCACTTCCTTCTCAAAGGTGTGGATGCCGCCAATGCCCGAACCGAAGATTACACCCACTGCATTGCGGTCAAGCTTGTCGTCGTCGAGCAGCTTGGCATCCTCCACAGCCTGCTTGGCAGCTGCCATGGCATACTGGGTGTAGAGGTCAAACTTCTTGAAGTCGCGCAAGGCGTGGCGGTCGCCGGCGGGCACGTAGTCCTCGGGCTTGAAGTCCTTCACCTCGCAGGCAAACTTGGTCTTGAACAGGGTTGTGTCGAAATGAGTAATAGGTCCTGCACCGCTCACGCCTGCCAGGGCATTCTTCCATGTGGTTTCCACATCGTTGCCCAGCGGAGTGATGGCACCAAGACCTGTTACCACTACTCTTTTTAATTCCATATTTAAGTTTTTCCCGGAAATTAAAAGATTCCTTTTCTCTTTTTTTTACTCAGCTTTCTTTGCTGCTTCGATATAGTTGATAGCGTCGCCCACGGTTTGGATAGTCTCGGCCTTCTCGTCGGGAATCTGGATGCCGAATTCCTTCTCAAATTCCATGATCAGCTCCACGGTGTCGAGCGAATCAGCGCCGAGGTCCTGCTGGAATGTTGCTTCTGGGGTTACTTCCGACTCGCTGACGCCAAGTTTGTCAACGATGATTGCTGTTACTTTATTTGCAATTTCTGACATAATAAATTAAATTTAAATGTTTTGTTTATAATAATTTTCTGGTTTTTGCGGTGCAAAGTAAGTAATTATTTGTCAAATAGTCAAGCAAAATAGTCTCAAATTGAGCTCCATTGCACTTTTTTAGTGCAAATGTGCACAAAAGAAAAAATTTTTACATTTATTAAAACCATTTGACACTCCAGCCTGTTAAATTATGTAATTTTTTCCGTAATTCGCCTTTCACTTGCGGGGCTGGTTGGTGATGGGCTGGGCCTTGGCCTTGTCCATGTAGTATATCATCTGGATGCTGCCCTGGGCGTAGCCTATCACCACGGCGGTGCCGGTGGCGCTCACAAACACGTTGTTGCCCTGCTCCACAAAGCCCGTCTTGCCCATGTTCTGGGCCATGATGTCGATCACCTTCTGCTCGGTGTCGTTGGGATAGATGCTCACGTCGGCGCTGGTGGCGATGGCCACCACGGGCGTCTGCAGGTTGAAGGCGTAGCCGCCGGTAGCCTTGCTGGCGATGGGGCCGTCGAAGAGCACATTGCCCACCTGGGTCACCAGCACGTTGTTGCCAGCATACTGCTCGGGATGGCTGGCGTCGAGGAAGCGGTAGAACGTCGACACGGTGGCGCCCTTGGGCACGCCGGCAAAGCCCTGGTCGCTGATGGGCATGAGCAGGCGGGCTGCCACGTTGCCGGGGTCAACCTTGCCTATGGCGGCGCTCGAGGCCGGGTCGCCGTTGGCGTGCAGTATCTTGGCCTTGCCCACGGGGCGGCCGCTGGCGTCGGTCAGGGTGTAGTACTTGGCGCCCTTGGCGGCGATGAGCAGGCGCGTGGCCGAGATGTCGCGTATGTCGGCATACTTGATGGGCAGCAGCTGTTGCCCATTGGCGTCGACCAGGCCGGCCAGCTGGTCCTTGATCACGATGTAGTTGCTGCCCACGCGCTTGGCGGCGTCGTAGTCCTTGAGTATCTTGTCGGGCACCTGGGCGGGGTCGGGCACCTCCTTGCCCTCGGGGCTCAGGCACACGATGGTGTCGCGCTTCTGCGCCTTGAGCACGTCGCCCTTAAATGCCGGGCCGGGCTGATACATGGTGCTGTTGCTCGAGAAGGTCTCCTTGCCGCTCTTGTCGATAAAGCTGAAGTCGACATAGGCCGTGTCCTGCTGGTTCATCACGATGGTGTAGTCGCAGTACTGGAACGGAGCCACCTGGTCATATTGCATGGCGATGGCCACCTTGCCCTTCTCGTCGATGAAGCCCTGCTTGCCCTCGGTGTTGACCACCACGGCCAGGCCGCGGTTGAACATCGAGCACTGCACGATGCTGTCGCCCAGCTCGTCCACCTGCTTGCAATTCTTGTCGATGATTTCCAGGTTGCCGCCCTTGCGGCTTGCCACGGCCAGCCCGTCGGTCGAGAACTCGGTGGCGCTGGCATAGGGCTCCTTGTTGACCGGGTGCTTCAGGTCGCTCATGTTGTAGTAGTACACGCCGCCCTTGTCGTCAATCACATAGAACATGTCGCTCACGATAGCCGACGGGGCGCTCTTGAAGGCGTCCTTGGCCACCACCTCGCCGCTCTCGATGTCGAGGATGCTCCACTTCTGCGAGCCCTCGAGCACCACAGGCATATACTTGGTGTGGTAGGGATAGTCGCCGTCGTCCTGGTTGCCGCAGGCTGCCGTGAGGGCGGCGAGCGCCACCAGCAGCGCGGCCTTGATCATACTTTTCATTATCTTGCAGTTTATCTTAAAATTCAACGTCATGAATATATCAAAATGCGAAGTTACAAATAAATTTCCTTTCCCCAGCAATAAGCCCCCCATTTTCTTCCACCCCGCCGCCCGCGCCCAGGCCGTGGAATTCTACTTCATCACCTTGTTGTAGAGAGTGTCCCACGAGTCGACCACGTCATATTGCACATCGCTGGCACCAATGCTCTTGAAGTGCTTGGTGGCACAGGCTATCTTGGCCTTCTCCACGTCGCGCAGGTCGGCCTCGATGACCGAGCCCTTGGTCTCGGCGATGAAGTAGATGTGCTTCACGCCGCTGTCCTCCTTGAACACTACTGCCCAGTCGGGGTTGTAATGTCCCATGGGGGTGTTGATGTAGAATCCTCGTGGCAGCTTGGTGTAAACCTGCACCATGTCCTGATTCTCCAAAGCCTCGGCGAGATGCATCTCCACCTTTGAGTCTACCACAACAAGGTCGTAGAGGCTCTTCTTCGACGCCATGGCGTTTTCGCCCAGCTTGCCACGCAATGTGTTCTCGGTAAAAACGTCTTTATTGTAGGTGCCGTCCATCTTGTTGTATTCAATGTGCTCGATCACCGACATCGCCTTGCAGGAGTTGATGATACGCGCCGACTTCATGATAAACTCCTCGGGGTTGAGCTGGAACTGGTGGAAGGTCTTCTGCGGGTCGATGCCCTGAAGGATGGCGACGATGGTACGGCGCGTCAGTCCCGTCTTGGCAACGAGCTGTCCGATGAGGTCATAGCGCACACTGCCCACGCCCTCATGTACCTGTACCGTGCGGTCCTTGCCATGTTTCATGGCGGTGCCCTCCTCGAGCTGCTGCTTGCTCTCAATCTTCTCAAGACTGCCTGTACTGATAACCACTCGTATCTCCGTTACATTCAGACTCTTGTCAAGTTGTTCGATGGCTTTCTCGATGAGCTTCTGCGAGTCGAAATGCACGGAGTAGTAACTGTGGATGTTGATCTCCTTCCACAAGCCCATGAATTCGTCCTTGAACTTCTGTTCGTCGAAGTGTCCTTCCACGATGTTGCGCCCATTGGTCGGCTTCGCCTTCTTCGGGTCGAACACGCCGTCAAGCTGGTTGACAATCACCTCCTTCATGCCATCCAACTCGCCGAAGTCGAGTTGTCCCTTGTCCTTGTCGGCATAATATTTCTCGGTCAGCGTGCCCCGACGAATATAGCCTTGCATGATCAGCATCTCCTGGATGTCGTCTGCCACCCCCTCGTTGACGGTCTGCTCTATGCCATCTGCCGTGGTATACTTCACACCGACAAACAGGTCCTCGGTCACCTTCACAGGCCGGTCGGCACAAGCCTCGGCAATCTCATGCTGCAAGCCATCGGCAAACGTCTCATAGCTCTCACTGGCAATGACGGTAAGGATGTTCGTGTTGAAAACGCCGTCGATGCCCAGCACGTCGGCATCCTGGCGCTCGCCGCGCTCGTTGACACACAGGCGCATGCCACGGCCCACCTCCTGCCGCTTCTTATTTTCATTGCTGCTTTCCTTCAGCGTGCATATCTGAAACACGTTTGGATTATCCCAACCTTCCTTCAGCGCACTGTGAGAGAAAATGAACCTCACCGGCTCCTTCATGCTCAGCAGCCGCGCCTTGTCTTTCATGATCAGGTCGTAGGCGCTCTCGTCGTTGCTGTTGTCGCTGCCGCGCTCAGTTTTTGGATCCACCATGTGGCCTTTCTTATCCATCGAGAAGTAGCCTTGATGAATATTTTCCACTGCGTTCCGTGGGTCTTGCAGATAGCGCCGGTAGGCCGAGTCGGTGAGCGTGGGCACGTATTCCTGCAACACAAGCTGATATTCCTCCTCAAACATCTTGGCATACTTGCCCTTTGTCTCCTCCTCACCATACAACCGGTAGTTGCTCACGTGGTCGATGAAGAACAGCGACAGCACCTTGATGTGCTTGGGAAACAACTCGTGCTCGCGCTCGATGTGCTTGCGTATGGTCGCGCGTATCTGGTTGCGTCGGATGACATCCTCCGTTGTCTTGCCCATCATCTGTCCAGCCTCCAGCGTCTCTCTGTTGACGAAGTGGATGGTATTCGTGCGGCCGTCGATGCGATCGACGACAAAGCCGTCGCGGTACTCCTCCAGTCTGCCGCTCTGCTCATAGAGGTCGAAGCCGTCGCCTACGACTTTCGACTGCTGGGCGATGGTGCCGTTCTTGCGCATCACGTCGTAGTTGATACGCGCCTGCGGGTTGCCGGTAGTGATAAGGATCTGCTCGAGATAGACGTAGCCGTTGGTGCCGGTGGTGCCTTTCTGTTCCACGCCCACCACCTCAATCTTCTTCACCAGGTGCTTGTTGTAGGCATCCATGGCATCGAGGCGATACACCATGTTGGCGATATCGTCCTTGCGGTGGGTGGCACTGTAGAGGAGCTTGAAGAGCGGATGGAACAAAGCGATGCCCTTGCGCGTCTGGTTTGTCTTGTTGGCTCCCAACACGCTCTGCGGCTCGTCGATGATCATGATCGGATTGGTGGCGGCGAGAATGTCTATCGGGCGGCGTGAGCGGAACTCGTCACGCCGTGAAAAGATGATGCGGGCGGCAGCATCGCCGGCACGTCCCTGCTTGTTCTTGTCTTCGTTGAGCGAGGTGTTGAAAGCCTGCGTGTTGATAATCATCACATGCATGCCCGCATCTTGGGCGAAGGCGTCGATCTTGGAGAGTTGCTTGGAATTATAGACGAAGTACTGGATGCGCTTGCCATATTCCTGGGCGAAATACTCGCTCATGCTGTCGAAGCTGCTGAGCACGCCCTCGCGTATGGCAATGCTCGGCACCACGACGATAAACTTTGTCCAGCCGTAGAGCTTGTTCAGCTCATACATCGTCTTGATGTAGGTAAAGGTCTTGCCCGTACCCGTCTCCATCTCGATGGTGAGCGTGCGCCCGTCGCCCTCCAGCGCGTCGATGGGTTTCAGTCCGAACGCGGTCTGCACCCGCCGGATGTTGTCACGCAGTGGCACGCCCGGCTCCAGCGGAGCATTGGCAAAGCCATCGACATGGAACAGGTTGTTATCCTGCTTGCCATTGACATTCCCCTGGTCTACGAGAAAGTTGCTCGCCCCGTCGTAGTGCGGCTGACCCGAGAAACAGGCCGTTACGGCACGGGCAGCGTCCTCCTGGAAGCGTTGATGCTTGTATTGTAGTCTCATGTTAAATCACCCGTATTTTGTTGAGCGCCTCATCGTCGTTCCAGTTGCACAGCTGCTTGAACCGCTCATATATGTTTATCTTCTGTTCGTCTTTCTCAAAGCAACTGTCGCGGAAGAGGATGCGCAGCGGTGCCTTGCTGGCCATCGCCTTGACAACATCGTCGGTGATTGGCTTGCCGAAACAGGCCACGAGGTCACCGTCGTTGACGGTGTAGACTGTCACGCCGTCTTTCGTCTCAGTAGACAATGGCAGTGAGAGCTGCAAGCCCCAGTCTACCATGCAGCCATAGAGCAAGTCGAGCTCCGTGCGGTCTTCCTTCACGTTGTCGGCAAAGAGGTCAAGCTGCTTGGGATCCAAATCCTTCGGCGCGAAATAGACATCCTTCATATTGCTGGAGTCGATGCGGAACACACGGAAGCCGGTGTCAAGCGGCTGGCCGTTCTCGTTATCGAACAAGTCGGGCTGCTTAGCCTTCAGCTCGTCCTGGATCTTCTTGCCGGCACGGCGGATGCGCTCCTCGCCAATCTCGCAGATGTTTTTGTAGCCAGCCTTTAAAGCTTTATCATCTGTTTCTTCGGGAAGCTGTACAAGAATAAACTTGGAATGTCTGTTCTTATCTATATTGTATTCCATTAAAGCATGAGCAGTGGATGCTGAGCCTGAAAAGAAAT